>JBBRUO010000283.1:0-7617 GCA_038247725.1 Gemmatales bacterium | reverse complement strand
CGACGTTGGAGTTCAGCGGGAGTTTGAGTTGCACACCGTTGGTCAGGCTCAGTTCGACCAGGGTGTCGGGCACGACCCGCACGGGCACGAAGGCTGCGGAGCGTGGAGTGGCACGAGGTTGAGGGAGCGACTTGGGTTGAGCCGGTGGTGGAGCCAGCGTGGCAGAATCGAGGGCGACGAGGATCGCCTTCCAGTGATAGAAGTTGGACTTCGGAAGTTGACGTTGCAGACAGAACGCCTTGATCGTCAAGCCGGATCGGGCCTGCTCGTCAATCAGAGTTCGCCAGTGGGCCAAACGGACGGGATCGTAACTCGGCATACGTGGGACTCCCAAAGGAAACCCACCAGAATACCCCACGCCACAAGACGCCACTTCACCGGACGCTAACGTTGTTCGACCAGCACACCGACCTATTGACGGCCCGCAACCAGATTGCCCAGGCGCAGACGAACGTGACACTTCAGCGACGGATGCCGATTCCCGACTTGCAGACGAACTCCTACCACCAGTACGACAACTTGGCCCAAACTTATCAGTTCGGCGTCCAACTCGGCGTCCAGTTGCCGCTGTCCGACCGCAACCAGGTGGCGGCCGCCGCAACCCTGCTCGGGGTCGGCTGGGAACCGCGAACGTCGCCACTCGACGTTAGGCTACGTAAGCCCCGCTGAGTACGAACAAACGCATCACCCCGATACCCGCTAAAACCCTGTCCACTTTCCGGGGGGAAGGTCAGTTCTCGTTGCGGCGCACCGCCTCCTGCGAGCCGAGGCGGATCGGGTGGATCAGGTCACGGAGCTGCGACCTTTCCGGGATCCAACTATGACGAAGTGTGCCCCGTCAGGAAAGTGGTTGACCATCCTTGACGTCCAGTCCTGGAAGTCCATCAAGTCCTCTACGATGTGCCGTAAAAATATTCCACGAATTGGCTCCGATGAGTTCTGGTGCAGACGGAAGTGGCTCCCTCAATTCGGCTTCGCGAACCGACGGAGCGACGGCGTTGGCGATCGATCTGAAAGGATCTTCTGTATTACTCACGCCGAGTTACGTCTTTGGACAAGCATTCGTACCCGGATAGCACCTCGAACAGTTCCTCGTCGATGGCAGTCTGGCGCTGCCGCCGGAACCGCTGGGTCAGATCCAGCACCATCTCGTCGATGTTCTTCTCGGCCCGCTGCATGGCGGCCAGGCGGCTCGCATTTTCGCTCGCCAGCGATTCGGCGCAGGCCTTGTAGAGTGAAACGAAGAGGTACTCGCGGACGAGCGCGCGTAGGGTCTGCTCCCCGTCGCCGACGACCTCCGGCAAGGCCGTGGCCGGCCAGGGCAGGTGGGCCAACCGCCGCCCCCACTGGTCGTCCAGGGGCAGTAAGCGTTGCGCGACGGGCTGGTACGCCGACCCGGCTTTTGGCCCGTTGTGGAAGAGGTAAAGGGTTCCGACACCGCCGCCGGCGGTCTGGGGTTCGCATTCCACCAGAACCCGTCCGACGAGCGGCGCGATGACACTGACGGAAGATGGCACGGCGAACAAGCCGGCCGGCGGCAGGCCAGCATCTGCTAATCGCGAGTGAATGCGCTCGCCGACGACCCAGACTTTCTTCTCTCCCGGCAGCGCGGCGAGCGTCGCGCGGACATAGTCCGCGAGCACGTCGTTGAACTGGCCGACGAGTCCCTGATCCGAGCCGAAGACGACAGCGTGGATCGTCTTCGCGGTCGGGGCGGTTCGCCCGGCCGGGTCGGCACCGCCGCCCAGCGGTCGCCGCAGGCAGACGGCCAGCCCCAGTTCCACTGTGCGGTAATAGTCCGCGAGCGCCGCGACCGACTTCTCGTACTGGCCGATGCTCGCGGCCGCCAGTGCCTTCATCGAACGCACCACCGATTCCAGATCACCCGCCCCGTCGATCTTGCGTTGCAAATTCGCCAGGGTGTCGCTCATGGCTTCTTCTCGGGTTTGGGGGTCGGTTGTGGCTGGAACGGTGCGAGCACTTTGGTGGCGAGTTCGAGAATCGTTTTGCGATCCTCGTCGCGCAATTTGTCCTCCGAGGTGAAACGCTGTTGAAGCGCCGCCGGGAGGTTCGCGGCCGACTTGCGCAGCTCGTGCTCGGCAGCCCGCACTTTTTCGACCGATACGCCGTCCAGGAGTCCGGCCGTCAACGCCAGGAGTACGACGATTTGTTCGGCAACCGAGGCCGGTTCGAACTGTGGCTGTTTCAGGACGGCCCGGATGCGCTGGCCGTGTTCGATGACTTTTTGGGTATCCTCGTCGAGGCGGGTACCGAACTTGGCGAACGATTCCAGTTCCGTGAACTGGGCATACGCGAGTTTGAGGCCACCCGCCACCGCCCTGTAGGCCGCCCGCTGGGCCTTGCCGCCGACGCGGGAGACGGACTTGCCGACATCGACGGCCGGGAGGATGCCCAGCTCGAACAGCGTCGGCGACAGGTAGATCTGGCCGTCCGTGATGGAGATGAGGTTGGTCGGGATGTACGCGGAGATGTTCTGTGCCTCGGTCTCGATGACGGGGAGCGCGGTGAGCGAGCCGCCCTTCAAGTCGTCGCGGAGGTGCGTGGCGCGCTCCAGCAGCCGCGAGTGGATGTAAAAGATGTCGCCGGGGAATGCTTCGCGACCGGGCGGGCGGCGGAGCAACAGGGATAATTCGCGATACGCCCGCGCGTGGTGCGTCAGGTCGTCGTACACGATGAGTACGTCCCGCCCCTCCTCCATAAAGTGTTCGGCGATGCTGGTCGCGGCGTACGGCGCGATGTACGCCAGGCCGGGCGGGTCGTTCCCCTCGACCACCACAACGACGGTGTATTCCATCGCGCCGTGGTCGCGCAGGGTGGCGATCACCTTGGCCACCGACGACGCGCGCTGGCCGATGGCGCAAGAGACGCACAACACGTTCTGGTCGCGCTGGTTCAGGATGGCATCGATCGCGATGGCGGACTTGCCCGTCTGGCGGTCGCCGACGATCAGCTCGCGCTGTCCGCGACCGATCGGGACAAGGGCATCAATGACCACCAGGCCCGTCTGGAGCGGAACCGTGACCGCAGCGCGGTTCATGATGGGCGGGGCGGGGCGTTCGACGGGCAACCGCCGGCTGGACGGCACCGGCCCCATTCCGTCGAGCGGCGCGCCCAATGGATCGACGACGCGGCCGATCAGGCCGTCGCCCACCGGCACGTCCACGACGCGCCCGGTCCGCTCGACCTCGTCGCCCGCGCTGAGGTGTTCGCACCCGCCCAGAAGCACCACGCCGACCTCGTCGGCATCGACGTTGAACGCGATCCCGTACAAGTCGCCGGGGAACTTGACCAACTCTTCGAAGCCCACCCCCGGAAGGCCCGAGACCTTGGCGACTCCGACGGAGACGCTCGTGATCGTCCCCACCTCACGAGGTGCCAACTGCGGCGTGAAGTCCGCCAGCGCGCGGCCGATCCTGGCGAAGGCTTGGTCGAAGGTGTCGTGCAGTGTCGTTGTCGCGGAGTTCGAGGGTTCACCCTTGGGAGTGGTGGCCCGACTCGCGTCTGTTTTCGGGTTCACTTTTTCGCCTCGGGGTTCGCTTGGTCCTTCGGCGCGGCCTGGTTTGGTTGGGGTGCCGATTCCCGGTGCAGGAGGTTACCAGCACTCGCTTCGAGCAGCGCGAGGTACTCCGCGATGCTCCAGGCCACCTTCTGCCCGTTGGCCGTGAATTCAATGCCGCAGACCAGTTCAGGCACGGTCTCGAACTGGAGCGGAATCTCGGCGGAAAACGTCTCGTTGAGCGCTTGTTGGATCGCCGAGCGCTCCCCCTGCGGCAGGTCGAACGCGCTCCGCACGGGGATCGGCTGGGTGGATGATTTCAGGGCGGCGGCCAGCCCCTCCTTGGCCGGGCCGCTCAGCCTGCGGAGGCGGCCGATGAAGGTATCACTCATCCGTTCCTCCAAGCTCGCGGCGGCGAGATCCGTCAGAGCCTTACGGGCGATCGCGAAGACTTGCTTCTGAGTCCAGCGGGTAAGCTCCTGGGTCAGGGCGAGTTGCTCGTTCTTCAATGCGGCGTCACGCTTGGCGCGGATCGCGTCCGCGGCCTTGCGGGCCTCGTCGAGCAACCGCTGCCGCTCGACCTCGGCCGCGTCCGTGGCCGTTTTCAAAAGGGCTGCGCGGTTCTTGTCCAAATCCTGGTTCTTCTGCCCGAACTCGTCGCGTTCTTTTTGGGCTTCGGTCTGTTTCGCGGCGGCGTCCGCGAGTTCCGCTGCGATCCGCTTCTCCCGCACGTCGATGGCGTTGAGGATCGGCCGGTAGAGGTAGCGCCGCAGCAACCAAACCAGGATGATGAAGTTGAGCGTCTGCGCCCCGACGGTGAACCAGTCGATGAGCATTGTTCACTTCCCCGTGGCTTGGGTGATGACTTGGCTCCAGAACGGGTTGGCGAAGATGAGGATCATCGAAACCACAAAGCAGTAGATGGCCGTGGATTCGATCATCGCCAGGCCGACGAACAGGGTTCGCGTGATGGTGGCGGAGGCGTCGGGTTGCTGCGCGAGCGCAGTCAGCGCGGTCGAAACCGCCTTGCCCTCGCCCAGGGCCGGACACATACAGCCCACGGCGGTCGTGAGGCCGGCCGTGATGATCGACGCTACGGCAACAAGGGTAACAGGATCCATGATGTCCTCGAATTGGGTGCGGAAGTTTCAGGCGGACGGTTTCGGCTCGGTCTCGGTCTTGCGGGTGGCGGCCGCGATGTACACGGCGGCGAGAATGAAAAAGATGTACGCCTGCACCATCCCGGTCAGCAACCCGAGCGCCGTCATGACGATCGGAAACAGGAAGGGCGTAATGGTAAGCAAGATCCCAATAATCATCGCCCCGCTCATCATGTTCCCGAACAAGCGGACGGCAAGGGCGAGCGTGCGCGACACCTCGCTGATGAGGTTGAACGGAAGCATAATGATCGTCGGCTCGATATACGACTTGAGGTAGCCGCCTACCCCTTGTTCCGCGATGCCGAAGTACGGCACGGCGACGAACACGCACAGCGCGAGTGCCACGGTGGTCGAGAGCGACGCGGTCGGCGGCTCGTATCCGGGGATAATCGTGCAGAGCGCGGACGCGGCGACGAACAGGAAGAGCGTTCCGAGAAAGCCGAGGTACGTCTTGGGGTTCCGCAGCCCGACCTCTTTGATCTGCTTCTCGATCGCGGCAACAACGATTTCCAACAGGTTCTGCCAGCGGGATCGGGCCAGATTCAGGGACAGTTTGCGCGTGACGAGGACCGACCCGACGGTCAGAACGGCCATCAACCCCCAGGTGAACACGATGGTCCCGTTGAGTTTGAACCACCCGTGCTGCCAGAAGATCAGTTCATCGGGACTCAGTCGCATGACGGGCCTCCCGTGTCGGGTGAGGTGGGTTGCCACGCGGCGGCCGGGTCGCCCACGTCACCAGGAGGCGTGCCGCGAGGAAGCCGACCGCGCACGCCAGTAGTCGCTCCCAGTGACCGCCGGAGACGAAGTAGAAGCCGGCCACGATCAGCCCCATCCGCAGCAGGAAACTGCCGAGGAACCAGACCGCCGGCCGCGGGGACGATAGGCCCCGGTTCACCGTCCACCAGAGGCCGCCGAAGAAGACCGCCCCCAGCAGCAGCCCGGCTCCGCCGGCCAGCAAGAACGTGAGTGGTTCATTCATGGGGGTCCGCCTGTTCGTCCCGCATGGCTTTGTCCTCTTTCGTGACCCAATGCCAGGCGTTGAAGCAGCCGAGCACCAGTCCGGCCACGAGTAGCGCCAGCGTCCAGGAGTGCGCGGCCGGGTAGCGCCGGTCCAACCAAAGCCCGAGCGCCGCGCCGAGCAGCGTCGGGACCACCACCGACCAGCCGATCAGCCCGGTCATTCCGAGGCCGAACCAGACGCCCGGCGTGGGGTTCCGCCGCGCCCTCCGTTTGCGGGCTGCCTGGGCCGCGACCTGCCGGCGGAACTCCGTCTCCCCAGTCGCGTCGTTCGGGGTTTTTTCGTCATCCATTTTGGAACTCCATCAGGCGGCGAATGAACCCACTTTCCATCCGGGACAGCACCGCGCGAACGGTTTTTTCCTGCTCGTCCACGGTGAGAAACTGTGTCTGGACCTCCTCCTGGAGATCGTCGAGGTCCGCCCCGCCGATCGCGTACCGCACCGAAACCAGAACGTCCGCCCCGGCCTTCACCAGCACGCCTTGATCGACGGCCACGAACACTTCGCCGTCCGCCTCCGTTTCGTAAGTCAGAATACCCGGTGCCAGGGCGGCCGCGCAGTCGAGGCGGTGCGGCAGGATCCCGAAGGAGCCGGCGAGCGTGTGGGCCACGACCCGCTTCACGTCCGTCTTGTCGGCGAAGACCTGAAACGGGAGGAGTATCTTGAGGTTAATGAGCGGCACCTCCCGGCTGGGCTGTCGCTTTGGGTTTGCCCTGATCCTTGGGCTTGGCCGCCGTCGCGGCCTTGGCTTTTTCCTCGGCCTCGCCGATCGCCCCGATCATGTAGAACGCGCTTTCCGGGTAGTCCTTGAACTCGTCGTTGAGGATGCGCTCGCACCCGTCGAGCGCGTCCTTCAGGCTCACGTCTTTCCCCTGGATGCCGCTAAACTGCTCGGTGGCGAAAAACGGCTGGGTCAGGAAGCGCTCCAGGCGGCGGGCGCGGCCGACGACGGCGCGGTCCGCCGGGGTGAGTTGCTCCATGCCGAGCATGGCGATGATGTCCTTCAGTTCCTCGTACTGCGCCAGCGTCTTACGGATCTCCTGCGCCACCCGGTAGTGCCGCTCGCCGACGACGGTCGGGGTGGCCATCTTGGAGTTGGACTGAAGCAGGTCGATGGCCGGGTAAAGCCCCTCGCTCGCCCGCTTGCGGGAGAGGACAATCGACGCCGACAGGTGAGAGAACGTGTGGACCGCCGCCGGGTCGGTCAGGTCGTCGGCTGGCACGTAGACGGCCTGGATGGACGTGATCGCGCCGGAGTCGGTATTGGCGATCCGCTCCTCCAACCCAGACAGTTCGGTGCCCAGCGTCGGCTGGTAGCCCAGGCGCGACGGCATCTGTCCCATCAGCCCGGACACCTCCATGCCCGCCTGGATGAAGCGGAAGATGTTGTCGATGAGGAGCAGCACGTCGCGGTGTTCGTCGTCCCGGAAGTACTCGGCCATGGTCAGCGCCGCGTGGCCCACGCGGAACCGGGCACCGGGCGGCTCGTTCATCTGGCCGAACATCATGACCATGTGGGGGAGGACGCCGGCGTCCTTCATGTCCTGGTACAGTTCTTCCCCCTCCCGGCACCGCTCGCCGATGCCACAGAAGAGACTCACACCCTGTTGATGCCCAACCATGTTGTGGATCATTTCGGTGAGCAGCACCGTCTTGCCCACGCCCGCGCCCCCGAACAGACCCGCCTTGCCGCCGCGCTCCAGCGGCACGAGTACGTCGATGACCTTGATGCCCGTCTCGAAGATCTCGGACTTGACGGACCGACTCACCAGGGGCGGCGGTTCCCGGTGAATGGTCCGCCACTCCACATCGGTCGGGGCCGGCAGTCGGTCGATGGCGTCGCCGAAGACATCGAACATGCGCGACAGGATGCCCTTGCCGACCGGCACCTTCAATGGCCCGCCGGTGTCCTCCACGG
>JBBRUO010000282.1:0-7622 GCA_038247725.1 Gemmatales bacterium | reverse complement strand
CGTCCCGTCCGCGGTGGGGTCACAGCCACCCGAGTCGTTGACCGAACCGCGCCCGCGGGGGGCCGCCTACTTTCGAGTCACTACGGCGGCCCCCGGCGGTCGCGGTGCTTCTGCGAGACCGGCCCCCGCCTCATCGCGGCGGGAAGCCGGGACTGCTGGGCACGGTGGCGGGCGGTTGCGGCAGCGGTTGGCCCGTGATCGGCGGCGACGGCGGGAGCGGCTCCGGCACCTGCGACGGCGGCAGCGCCAGCCCGCGGCCCCGCAGCACATCGGCGTTCGCCTGGAGTTCATCCGGGCGGAGCGGACGGGCGGAGTCGAGTAGCAGGTTCACCTCGCGCACGTCCTCGATGCGGAACGGCCAGAACACTTCGGCGAACAGGTCCAGCCCCGGATAGTCGTACCACTTCGGCTTGAACTCCACCCGCTGCACCAGCGGTTGGAACCCCTCCGCGACGGCGCGGAACTCGTAGGTGCCGGTGTAAGTGTACCGGGCGTCGAACGGGGCCGGGCCGAGCGGCGTGCCGTCCACCGTGATCTGCGCCGGCACCGGCATCCGCGGGTCGCGGGCGTCGTAGGCCCGCACGACATACCGCCGGTCCACGCACCCGACGGCGGTGGCGGCGACGGCGACCGGCATCAGCACCCGCGTCCGCCAGTTCATGCGGTTCGGCCTCCCGTGCCGTTTCGTCGTAGAGTAAACAGGGAACGATGTCGGCGGTGCGAATAGCCGACTCTGGCCGGCCGGTCAATCCCGACCAGTTCGGCGGTTTTGACCGGTACCCCGCCCGCCGTAGGTAGAATGCCGGTACCCCGACCCGCGCCGGAGCCGACGGTGTCCTCGCCCCACACGATCCAATTCGCCAGCCAGACCGATGTGGGCATCCGCCGCACCCACAACCAGGACGCCTGCGCCAGCCAGCCGGCCCCGGACGACGCGCGGTTCCGCTCGCACGGGCACGTGTTCATCGTGGCCGACGGGATGGGCGGGCACGCCGTCGGCGAGAAGGCCAGCGCGAAGGCGATCCGCGACATCCCGCTGACGTACCTGAAGCACATCGCCACCGAGGGGCCGGCGGCGGCCGTCCGCCGGGCGTTCACCGAGGCGAACGCCGGCATCTTCCGCATCGGCCAGACGACGCCGGAGTTCAAGGGGTTGGGGACGACGGGGTCGGCCCTGTTCGTCCGCCCGGAGGGGGCGTGGATCGGGCACGTCGGGGACAGCCGGGTGTACCGCATCCGCGGGGACGCCATCGAACAGCTCACCTTCGACCACTCGTGGGTGTGGGAGATCGCCCGCCGCCAGGGGATCGACCCGGACGAGTTGGGCGACTTCAAGCGGAACGTCATCATCCGCTCGCTCGGGCCGGAAGCGGAGGTGCAGGTGGACATCGAGGGGCCGCACCCGCTCCTCCCCGGCGACGTCTTCCTCCTTTGCAGCGACGGGCTGACCAACCACGTCAAGCCGGACGAACTGGGGGTCGCGGCGACGCTCTTCCCGCCCGCCGAGGCGTGTTCGTTCCTGGTCGAACTGGCGAACTTGCGCGGCGGCTCGGACAACGTCACCTGCCTGATCGTGCGGGTGCCCCGCGACGGCCCGGAGGAGTCCGCCCCGCGGCGGGCCGCGGCGGCCACCCGCGCGTTCCGGTGGTGGGGGCGGAAGGTGACGTGGCCACTCACCGGGCTGGGGTTCGGCGGGCTGATGATCGTCTTGGCGGTGCTGCTCCAGATGGAGCGATTGCCGGGAGCCAAACTGGCCTTCCTGGTGGCGGCCGCCACCACCCTCGGCGGGTTGGCCGGACTTTCGGTGCAACTGCGGCTGAAGGTGGAGGCCGGCAGCGGGGCGGGCGACGAGGACCTTGGCCCGCCGCGGGTGTACAAGACCTACCACTTCGCCATCAGCCGGGAGGTCGCCGCGCGGCTGGCCGAGTTGGAGGCGACGGCGAAGAAAACGGCGGAAGGGCTGTCCCTCCCCATCGACTGGGCGGCGCACGACAAACTGAAGGCGGGCGCGGACGCGAAGGCGAAAGCCGCGGACTGGCCGGCGGCGGTGGCCGCCCGGTGCGCGTCGCTCCAGCACGTGGCCGGCCCGCTGAACAAGCACTTGCACAAGGACGAGGCGTTCAAGCCGAACTGGACGACCCCGTTCCGCGCGCTGGGCGGGTGACGCCGGCGACTTGCGAACCCGCCGGGTAGGTCGTACAGTTCCCGCACACCCTCGCCCGTCCCGAGAACCGTCCCGCCATGTCGAGCGCCGCCAGCGAGCCAGCCGACGACACCCCCGACGACGACCCGATGGAGCGGCCGGTGGGGGCCGGCATCGACTTCGCCGACCCGAACTCGCCCCTCGCCCCGCTGTACCTGACGACCACCAGCGTCGTCGCCACCGCCGCCCTCGCCCTGCTGTTCCTGCTGTACAGTTACCTGCCGATGCACCACACCGACGTGTGGTCGCACCTGAAGCTGGGCGGGTGGATCGTCGAACACCGCCAACTCCCGAACCCGGAGCCGTTCAGCCCGTACACGGTCCAGGACGACGCGCCGACGTTCCAGCCGTGGCTGTCCCAGGTGGCTTACCACGCGACCTACTGGGCCGGCAAGCGGCTCGCCGGGAACGACCCGGTGAAGCGGTTCCTGGGAGGGGCGGAACTGCTCCGGTCGGCGCACGTGTTCGGCATCGTCGCGGTGTACGGGCTGCTGTGGTTGGCCTTCCGCCGGGCGTCCGGGTCCGGGTCGTTGGCCCTGCTCGGGCTGCTCGGCGTCTTCCTCGCCGGGGTGTCCACGCTCGGCGTCCACCGGCCGCAGTTGTTCAGTCTGGTCCTGTTCGCCGGGTTCCTGGCGATGCTCTCCCGGCCGGTGCTGACGCGGCGGGCCGTCGCGCTGATCCCACTGCTCCTCGTGTTGTGGGTGAACCTGCACGGCGGGTTCGTGATCGGGTGCGGGCTGCTCGCGCTGGCGTGGCTCGGCCGCTACCTGGAGTGCGGGTCGGTGCGGGCGGCCTACGCGGACACGCAGGCGCGGCGGCTGTTGCTCGCCGGACTCCTCGCCGCCGGGGGGATCGCGGTGCTGAACCCGATGGGGCCGCGGGCCTACCTGCTGGCGGTCGAGTTCGGCGGGAACCCGAACCTGAAGACCCTGCTGGAGTGGCAGCCGGTCGATTTCCAGACCGCCGGCACCGGCTACCCGCTCTACGTGGCGACCCTGGTGGTGACGCTGGCGACGGTCGCCCTGTCGCCGAAGGCGGTCACCCCGACGCACTACCTGCTGGCCCTGACGTTCGGCGTCGCCCCGCTGCTCCAGCAGCGGATGATGACGTGGTGGTGCCCGATCGCGGTCTGGCAACTGGTGCCCCACTGGGCGGCCGTCGCCGGGCGGTGGGGCCTGGCGTGGCCGGCGTCGGTGCCGACCTTCCGCAAGACCATGCTGGCGGCCCTGCTGTGGATCCCGGTGCTGCTGTTGTCCCCCCTGTCGGGGTGGCTGCAGACGGGCGATCTGCCGCCGGGCAAGGTGACGTTCCACGCGGGGACACCCCTGGAGTTGCTCGGCACGATCGCCGACCCGGCGGCCCGCGCCAGCGAGCGGATGACGCCGCTGGCGACCGCCCTCCGCGAGCGATTCCCGAACCGCCCGGTCGGCCCGCTGTTCACCGCCGAGGCGCTCGGCGAGTTCTTCTACTGGCGCGACTTGCCGGGGTGCCCGCCGATTTGGTTCACCCACGCCCACCTGTTCCCGCCGCCGCACTGGGCGGCCGCGTTCGCCACCGCCACCGGCGGCCCCGGCTGGTGGGAGTTCCTCGACCGCCACCGCGTCAACCTGATCGCCGTCGAGCCGGACTTCCACCGGGAACTGGTGGCGAAGGTGACGGCCCAACCGGACGACTGGCTCGTCGTGTTGGACGAGACGGACAGCGCGATGATTCGCGACCCCCGCGCCCGGCTGTTCGTCGCCGTGCGGAAGACGCCGCTCCCCCTGCCGGAGGCCGGCCGATGACCGACGCCCCCACCCCCGCCCGCCGCCTGCCGAACGCGGTGCCCTTGCTGTTACTGGCCGTCGGGCTGTCGTACTCCTCGGCCATCCACACCGGGTTCGTGTTCGACGACAACCTTCACATCACCAACAGCCCGACCATCGGCGACGCGCGGGCGTACCTGGACGGGGCCGGCGGCCGCTGGCTGTCGCGGGTGACGCTCCTGGCCAACCACCGCCTCGGCGGGCTGAACCCGCTCGGCTACCACCTGTTCAACGTCGGCGTCCACGCCCTCGGCGTGCTGACGCTGTTCGCCCTGCTCCGCCGGGTGCTGGCGCTGCCGCGGTTCGGCGACCGGTTCGCCGGCCGGGAGACTTCGCTCGCCTTCGCCGTCGCCCTGTTGTGGGCCGTTCACCCGCTGAACACGCAGGCCGTCACTTACGTCATCCAGCGGGACGAATCCCTGATGGGGCTGTTCTTCCTGCTCACCTTCTACTGCTGGA
This sequence comes from Gemmatales bacterium, assembly GCA_038247725.1. Classification (GTDB taxonomy): domain Bacteria; phylum Planctomycetota; class Planctomycetia; order Gemmatales; family Gemmataceae; genus JALHQU01. The sequence goes on along the minus strand of JBBRUO010000282.1, from coordinate 3,155 downwards.
CGCGGGGGGCGACCGACGGCCCGCCCCGGCTGTGGTATCCGCTGGCGGTGCTGTCGTACCTGGCCTGCTGCCACTGCAAGGAGGTGTGCGTCGCCCTGCCGCCGGTGCTGTGGGCGTTCGACCGGGTGATCCTCGCCGACCGCTGGCGCACCGTCCTCCGCCGCCGCTGGCTGCCGCACCTCGCCATCCTGGCCGTGTGGGGCTACGCCCTTCGCCCGGTGCTCGGTGGCGCGTTCGCCGCGGAAGACGTCGGCATCGGGTTCGGGCTGGACATCACGCCGTACCAGTATTTGATGACCGAAAGCGAAGTGCTGCTGCACTACCTGCGGCTGGTCGTCTGGCCGGTCGGTCAGTCCGGGGACACGGCCGATTGGAAAGTCGCCGAGTCCATGACCGAGGTGTGGCCGGCGTTCGCCGCGATCACCGCCGTCTTCCTCGCCGGCGTCGTGCTGCTCGTCGTCCGCCCGGCCGTCGGCCTGCTGTTCGTCTGGTTCTTCGTCATCCTCGGCCCGACGTCGAGCGTCATGCCGATCCGCGACGTGGCCTTCGAACACCGCATGTACCTGTCGCTGATCGCCGTCGTGGCCGGTCTGGTGTTCGCCGCCGACGCCCTGATCGGTCGCGTCTCCTTCCGCTACGCCTGGGGGCGGCCGCTCGTCGCCGGGGTGCTGGTGACCGTCGCCGCCGTCGCCCTCGGCCGCCTCACCCAACTCCGGAACACCGTCTACCGGACGAACGACACATTCCTGGAGAACATCTTCGAGACGCGGCCGGGCAACGTGCGGGCGAAGGCGGCGGTCGCCGAGATCCGCCTCCGACAGGGGCGGTACGACGAGGCGCATCGGCTCCTCGACGAGATCACCCGCGCCGGCGCGAGTTCGCTGAACTATCGCCTCCACCTCGGGCACATCGCGTATCTGGAAGGTCGGTTCGGGCGGGCGGCGGACCACTTCCGCCAGATGGCGAAGGACCCGTGGCCGTTCATGCCACGGTACGTCTACCGCTTCCTGATCCCGTGCGAATTGGCCGACAACCGGTACTCGGCCGCCGCCGAGAGCGCCCGTATTCAGGTGGAGAAACTTCCCGACTCGCCGGCGCACCGGTTCACCCTGGCGGCGGCCGAGTTGGCCGCCGGGAACCCGGACGCCGCCCGCGCCGCGGCCGCCGACGCTCTCGCCCGCGACCCGAAGGTAGCCGACGGGCCGGCCGCGACGGCTCGCGCCGCGCTCTTCGGCCGCCACCCGGTGCCGGCCGCTCAGATGGGGCCATGGGAAGTGGCGTACTGGAATGTCGCCGCCGCCAACCTGGCCACCGGCGACACCAACCCGGAGTGGCTGGACACCCAGGCGCAACTCGCCGCCCGCCTCGGCCGCTTCCCGGACGCCGTCGCCGCCGGCGAGAAGGGACTGGCCGCGTCAGCGAATCATGCCATCTGGCGGGCGGCCCACGCGGCGCGACTGGAGAAGTATCGGGCCGGCCAACGGTTCGGGCCGAAGGACTGACCACTCCAGGGCGAAGGCGGGTAAACCGGACACGCGGTCCGGCCGTGGGTCGCCTGCCGTCGGGTTTTCGTGTAACCTGTGTCGGTGGTGATCGACTAACCGTTCGTCCCGATCCCTCGTTTGGAGCGTATGATGTCGCACTCGTGGTCGCTTCTCGCCCTCATCCTGCTGACCGCCGTGGCCGTCGCCTCAGACCCGCCGAAGGGGGACGGCCGCGAACCGGAGAAACGACCGCCGGAACTCGGCCGGGTGCCGTTCCTGCGGGACTACGCGAAGGCCGTGGAACAGGCGAAGACGGAGAAGAAGCCGCTGTTCGTGCTGTTCGACGAAGTGCCCGGTTGAGACACCTGCAAGCAGTTCGGCAGCGGTCCGCTGTCGCATCCGTTGGTCGTGTCCGCCGCGGTGTCCGAATTCGTGCCCGTCGCCGTGGCTAATAACCTGAAAGGCCAGGACGCGGAGGTCCTGAAGAAGTTCGACGAGCCGGCGTGGAACAACCCGGTCATTCGGTTCCTGGGGGCGGACGAGAAGGATCTGATCCCGCGGAAGGACGAGGTCTACCACGGCGGGGTGGTGCTCGCCCGCATGGCGGAGAGCCTGGCGAGGGCGAAGCGGCCGGTGCCCATGTACCTGAAGTTGGGGGTGGCCGAGTTCGCCCCGAAGGCGACCGAGACGGCCGTGTTCGCCATGCACTGCTACTGGGTGGGGGAGGCCAAGTTGGGGGCGCTCGACGGAGTCGTGTCCACCCGCATCGGCGAGCTGGCGAAGGCCGAGGTGGTGGAGGTCACGTTCGACCCGGCGGTGATCGGGTACAAGGCGCTCGTGGAGAAGGCGAAGGAGCTTGACTGCACCCATACCGTCTTCGCCCGCACCGACGCCCAGGCGAAGACGGCCGCGGAGGTGGTGGACCGGCGGAAGGTGGTGCGGAGCGACGCGGCGATCGACGCCAAGACCCAGCAGCAGTACCACCTGGCCCGGCACCCGCGCTACCACTTCCTGCCCCTGACGATGGCCCAGGCGACGAAGGTGAACGCGGCCCTGGCCAACGACCGGTCGCCGGACGAGTTCCTCTCCCCGTTGCAACTGGCCACTTACACCCGCTTCACGCGGACGACCGAAGCGGAGGCCAAGCGGGTGTTCCAGCTCACCCCGGACCGCTCGCCGGTCGGGGTGATCGCGTACTGGGCGAAGTTGGACGAGACGCTCGCGGGCGGGAAGTGACGCGACTGGCGGGCGAACCAGCCCGGCTTACGGGTGGTTGCCGGGTGACGCCCGCGGGGGGGGAGAATCCGTTCCGAGAATCGTGTTCCCGATCTCGGCCGGCGAGTCGTCGAGTTCGACGTGATCCAGCTCAATCGACGGACCCGGGTCGTTGGCGTTCGCGGGCGATCGGCACAGGCTCGACGGGTGGGACTGACTCGACCACTCGCGGTCGCGGATCGCTTCCTCGGTCGCGGTCTGGGCGATCCGCGTGGCGGCCAACCCGTCCTCCGCCGTGGGCATGTTCCGGGACTCCCCGGTGTGCAGGGCGTGGGCGAGTTCCCGGTGCAGGCCGGCGAAATTCTTCTCCGGATGCCACGGCAGGTAGCGGGTGCCGCGCGAGTTCCGCACCTCGAACGCGTGTTCCTCGCGGTTGAAGCGAATCACGCCGTCGGT
>JBBRUO010000281.1:0-7636 GCA_038247725.1 Gemmatales bacterium | reverse complement strand
GTGCAGTTTGGCCCGCCCCTCCGGGTCGCGGATGGCCCGGCTCTCGTCCAGCCGGCTGCCGCAGTTGTTGCAGAACCGCGCCCGCAGGTGGTTCTTGCACCCGCACCCGCAGCGGTCGGTCAACTTGCGGCTGGGCATGGCGACGAACACCCCCTTGGTGCCGTCGATGATCTTCAGGTCGCGGACGACGAAAGCGTTGTCGAACGTGACGGAACAGAAGGCTAACAGCCGCTCGCTGTTCTGCTCGCACAGCTTGATGCGAACTTCGGTGATGGTCACGGGCGCACTCCTTTGCGGGTCGGTGATCGGAGCCGGCCGCGCCGCGCTCAAGGGCGGGTCGGGGCGCGGGCGGGTGAGCGGGTTCGCGTCACGAACAGCCGGCAGTCCGGGGCGGCGAAGGCGCGGGCGATTCGCGCGGCGTCGGCGGCGTCGCGGGCCACCGCGAAGACGCACGACCCGCTCCCGGACACCAACACCCCGGCCGGTTCGGTCGCGGCGAGAGCGTCGTATATCGCCTTCACCGCCGGTTGCAAGGCGAACGCCGCCGGCTGCAACCGGTTGTGCAGCCCGGCCGCGACGGCCCCCACCGCCCCGGCCGCCAGGGCGACCCGCGTCGGCGTCCCGTCCACGGGCGTTTCGGGCACGACGCACGCCTTGTAAACGGCCGGCGTACTCAACCCCAGCGGCGGTTTCACGACGACCAGGTGGAGCGAGTCTCCCACCGGCACCGGCGTCACCACTTCGCCCCGCCCAGTACACCAGCACGCCGGCGGGTACAGGAACGCGGCCACGTCCGACCCGACTTGGGCAGCCACCGGTGCGAGTTCGGCGGCCGACCGGTTCAACCCCCACACCACGTTCAGCGCCGCCAACGTCGCCGCCGCGTCACTCGACCCGCCGCCCAACCCGGCTTCATGCGGGATCCGCTTGGTCAGGCGAATCGTCGCCCCCGCCGTCACCCCGAACCGCGTGCGAAGCGCCTCCGCCGCCTTCCACACGAGGTTCGTCGGCCCGGTCGGGATGCCCGGCTCGTCACACTCCAACCGCAGTTCGCCGTCGGTTCGCGGTTCGAGTTCGAGTGTGTCGGCCAACTCCAAGAGGACGATCAGGGTTTCCAGGTCGTGGAACCCGTCCGGCCGTTTCCGCAGCACCTCCAGGAACAGATTGACCTTCGCCGGCGCGTCGATCCGCCGCCCGTCGGTGCCGAACGGGGTACCGGAGAACGGCACGCCGTTCTCGGCGGGGGTGGCGCGCAGGCTCGTCATGGCGGTGTTGCGGAAGTGCGTGGGGACCATCCTTGGTGCGAATCTTGCGAGTTGGGCAGAAATTAACGGAGAGGCGAGACGCGGTCAAGTGTGAAGTCAAACGAGCTGGAGATTTTGGCAAATGCGCTACTGGATTATCTACTTGTGGCACCGGCTCGGAGGCCGGTGCCACAAGTGGAAACCGCATTCACTTCGCCTGTGTGAAGTCGGCGAGGACGGTCTGGCCGGGGGCGACCGTCAGCGTCCGCGCCTCGGCTTTTTCCCGGCCGTCTTGCCGCCACCGCGCGACCACCTCATACTGGTACGTCTTCCCGGCTTCCAATTCCGGGGACTCGAACGCCCGCTCGGTGCCAGTCCCCTTCATCGCCGTCGCGTTCAGCCAGATGTCGGCGTCCGGGTGCGGCAGCGCCACTTCCACGCGGGCACACCGCGCGTTCGACGGCGGGCTGCGGAACAACCGATGCGGTGGCGGTTCCTGCCCCGGCGGGTAGACGTTCACCGTCGGGTTGGCCAGCCGTGGCGACGGCGAGCGGTAGCCGAAGTAGTTCAACCCGAAGCCGAACAGCGGCGGGTTCGAGTAGAAGCGGTGGGCGTCGCCGCCGCCGAAGGTGCCGGGCACCGGGCCGTATGTGGGAACGGGCGGGCCGTACAAGCTGAGGCCGTTCGTCCAGAACCCCCCGCCGGCCGCCGGCCACCCGCCGAACCCGAACTGCCCCGGCCACACGCCGATCCCGACGCTGGTTCGCGGCCCGCTACTCAACCCGTAGTAACTCCACGGTTGTCCGGCGCTCGCATCGACCGCGGCGGCCAACTCTTGCTTGTCCCGCCAGCCAGGACCGGGTCCGGTCAGCGCCGGGCGGTCGAACAGCGGCCCCCGCGACAGACGGGGTTGGGCGACGGCGGACGAGGTGGCCACCGCGACGGCGAACGCGACCCCGACCAGGCGTGTAACGGTCATGACGAAGTTGCTCCGAAGCGGATCTCTCCCTGTCAAGGATCGAACCTCCCGGCGGGTCGAATCGACGCCGAACCGTGCCTCGGCCCGGAACGGAGCGGCCCGGCGTCCGCGCGACCGACAGGGGTGTCACCACCCGCCCCTTGATTTCCCCGCCCGCCCGCCGTTCAACAACTCCGGCGACCTCTCCCCGCTTCGGGTTCGTACTCATGGCGACACTGGCCCAGGCGATTCGACTGGCCTTGCACGTCGGCGAGACCCGCCTCGGCGTGACGGACATTTTCGGCGAGGACGTGGGGCCGCCACTGGGCGGGGTGTTCACCGTCACGCAGGGGTTGGAGAAGGCGTGGAACACGCCGCTCGACGAGCGGGGCATCCTCGGCACGGCGATGGGCATCGCCTACGGTGGCGGTAAGCCGGTGTGCGAGATCCAGTTCTGCGACTACGCCTTCAATAGCATCGACCTGATGAAGGTGGCCGGCAACCAGCGGTGGTGCGGGGCCGGCACCTTCCCGATGCCGCTGGTGCTGATGACGCCGAACGGGGCCGGCATCCGCGGCAGCGTGTACCACTCGCACAGCTTCGAGAGCTGGGCCAGCCGGCTGCCGGGGTGGAAGATCGTGATGCCATCGAACGCTTACGACGGGTACGGCCTGATGCTGTCGGCCATCGAAGACCCGAACCCGGTGCTGGTGCTGCTGCCGAAGGCGCTCTTGCGGGTGAAAGGCGACAAACTCCTCCCCGGCGAGCCGACCGACCCGGCCGAACTCAACCGCATGATCGACGCCCCCGTCGGGGAGACCCGCGCCGCGTGGAAGCCGAACTGGCCGGCGACCGGCGACCTGTTCATCCCACTCGGCGTCGGCGACCTCGTCCGCGAGGGGCAAACGGCGACGGTCGTCAGTTACGGTCGCCCGCTGCCCGCGTGCGCCGCCGCCGCCGACGACCTCAATCGCGAGTCCGGCCTCAGCTTCGACGTGATCGACCTGCGGAGCATCTTCCCCTACGACTGGGACATGATCTCGAAGAGCGTGGAGAAGACCGGCCGGCTGCTCATCGTGAACGAGGACACGGAGGTGACGAACTTCGGCGAACACCTGCTCCGCCGCGCGGTGGACGAACACTTCTACGAGCTGCTGGCCCGCCCGCGGGTGCTGATGGGCAAGCACCTGCCGGGCATCGGCATGAACCAGGTGTACGAGGAACAGTCGGTCCCGCAGGCGGCCGACATCCGCCGCGCCATGTTCGAACTGGCGACCGACGCCGCGTAAGAACATCTTTTAGGGTGGCCGACTCTCTCCGAGAGTCGGTCTTCTCGGCTCTTGTGGCACCGGCAGGAATGCCGGTGCCACAAGAGCAGAAATACCTGCCGCACGAAAGTCACAGCCATGTACCTCCTCATCGCCCTCGCCGCCGTCGTCCCGCCGCCGCCCGAACTGGCGATCCGCTCGGTCGCGTATGTGCGGGCCGACCCCGCCGGCGTCGGCACCGGGTTCGTGGTGGCAGGCGACCCGCCCCGCCTTGTCACTTGCCGGCACGTCGTCGGCGACCGCAAGACGGCCGAGGTGTTCTTCCCGCGATGCGGCGCGAACTGGGCGGATCGCGCGGACGTGCTCGCGAACCGGGACGCGCTGCGGGCGTCCGGGCACCTCGTCGTCGGCAAGGTGATTGTAAGCTCGGACGAACTCGACTTGGCGGTGCTGGAACTGCCGGCACTCCCCGCCAGTGTCCACGGCCTGTCACTCGCGGCAGCGGCCCCGCGCCCCGGTGTGTCGGTGTGGGCGGTCGGGTGCCGGGGCGACCAGGAAACGCTGTGGAACGTGGCACGCGGGGTGGTGCGTCAAACTGGGCCGCTCCGCGACGGGTACTACTGGCACGGGACGAAACTCGCGGCGGATGCCCCCGGTGTCGCGGTGCAACTGCCGGTGGAAGAGGGCGACAGCGGCGGGCCGATTCTGAACTCGGCGGGTGAAGTCGTCGCGGTCATGTCGGCGGTGCGCCGGCGGGTGCCCGGCACCGCCATCGGGCCGGACGCGACCGCGATCCGCACGGTGCTGAAGTTGCCGCCCGCGAAGCCGAAGCCGGTCGCGGCGGATCGCCTGACCCGTGCGACGGTCTGGATTTCGCCGACCGCGACCGACCGACGCACCGCCGGCGTCATCGTGGACGTGAAACGGAGGTGGGTTCTCACCTCGAACCGCGCCGTCGGCCGACTGGCCCGAGTCGGGGTCGCGTTCCCACTGGTCGCCGACGGGCAACCCGTCGGCGACCGTGACGCCTATCAAGACCCGGTGACTTTGCACCTGTCCGGCCACTGGGCCATCGGCACCGTCATCGCCCGCGACCCGGCCCGCGACCTCGCGCTGATCGAGTTGGACCGACTTCCCGACGCCGCGACCGCCCTGCCCTTCACCAGGACAGAACCCAAACTTGGCGCGCCGGTTCGCGCCGTCAGCCACCCGCTGGGGCTGGAGTTCGTCTTCGCGCACTCCGCTGGCAGTGTCCGCCAGCACGGCCACCTGAACCTGTCCCGTGACGGGGCAAAGGTGCCGGTCACGGTCTTCCAACTGCCCGCGCAAGCGTCGGCCGCCGGCGGGCCAATCGTCACCGAGTCCGGGGAACTGCTGGGGGTTCTTTCCGCGACTCCCGCCCCGAACGGCATCGGCTACGCCACCTCCGGGGCCGACGCGATGGCGTTCGCGGCGACGATCCCGGTGGCCCATTTCGCCTCGACGGCTCGGCGACTGCTGGCCGCGTTCGGCTCCGTCCCCAAGTTGCTGGCGCTGGCGACATCTGACGCTGACACCGCCTTGTCACTCGACCCGGGATGCGTCCCGGCCCGACTCCGGCGGGCGGCCGCGCGGTGGGAGGCGAAGCAATACACCGACGCCATCGCGGACCTCGACCGCATCACCGAGTTGCACCCGCAACACGCCGCCGCGCTTCGGTTGCGGGCCGCTGTCTGGCTGGCGAAAGCCGAACCGAAGGCGGCACAGTCGGATCTTCAGCGGATCCTCGATGTCGATCCGGCCGATGCCAACGCCCGGCTTCTCTCGGCGCGGGCGTATGCCGCCGCCGGCGAGGAGCCCAAGGCCGCGACCGCGTTCGCGAACGTCATTCGCCTGTCGCCGGATCGCCTGCGACCCGTGCTCCTCGCCATCGGCCGCCACGCGGACGCCCTGGAAAAGAAGGGCCTGGGCGACCCCGGCGATTGGCTCGCCCTCGCGCTGACCACAGTCGTTCAACTGTCGCCGAAGTCTGAGTTGGCTCGCGCGCTGTCGGCCGCGCCGACCGACCCGGCCGAGCGGACGAAGTACCTGCGGGCCTTGTGCGGGGGGGCGAAATGACTGCCGACGTGATCGTCCTCGGCCTCGGCGGGATGGGATCCGCCGCCGCGTCCGCGCTGGCCCGCCGAGGCGCGACGGTGTTGGGCTTCGAGCAGTTCCCGTTCGCCCACCATCGGGGCAGCTCGCACGGCCACACCCGCATTATCCGCACCGCGTATTACGAACACCCGGCCTACGTCCCGCTGGTGAAACGGGCCTTCGCCCTGTGGCGGGAACTCGAACGGCGCACCGGCCGGCACCTGCTCACCTCCTGCCCGTGCCTGAACATCGGCACCGTCGAAAGCGAGGTCGTGCGCGGCGTGCGACGCGCCGCCGTCGAACACGCGCTGGAAGTCGAGTCGCTGACGGCGTCCGAGATCGTGGCCCGATACCCCCAGTTCCGCCTGCCCGGCGATTCCGTCGGCGTTCTCGAGCACGCGGCCGGCTTCCTGCTGGTGGAGGTGTGCGTCCGCGCCCACCTCGACGACGCCGCATCGCACGGGGCCGAGTTGCACGCGGAAACGCCCGTGATGTCGTGGCGATCCGTCGGGAACGCGGTGGAAGTGACGACCGCGACCGGGACGCACACCGCCGCGAAGTTGGTCGTCACCGCCGGCCCGTGGGCGACCCGGTTGCTCGCTGACATTGGGGTGCCACTGACCGTCATGCGGCAAGTGCAACTGTGGTTCGCCCCGGACCCGCCGTCGCCGCTCTTCGCCCGCGACCGGTTCCCGACCTTCCTGCTCGACACGCCGGGCGGGGCCTTCTACGGACTGCCGGCGACGGACGGGCGGGGGCTGAAGTGCGCCCGCCATTACGGTGCCCCGGAGTTGCCGTCTCCCGATGCGGTCAGTTGGGACGTGACCACCGCCGACGTCGAACCGGTGACGGCGTTCCTCCGTGACCACCTGCCCGCCGCCGGCGCGAACACCGCCGCCGAGGTGTGCCAGTACACGCTCACCCCGGATCGGCACTTCGTCATTGATCGCCACCCCACGTCGCAGAACGTGGCGGTCGCCTGCGGGTTCAGTGGCCACGGCTTCAAGTTCGCCCCGACCGTCGGCGAAATCCTGGCGGACCTGACGCTGGACGGCACGACCCGGCACCCGATCCAGTTGTTCCGCGCGGGGCGAATGGCTTAAGAAATTGCCATCACTTACCAGTCCCCGCTGAGAACTTCTCCCGCGCTGGGTGTGACCCCGGCCCAAAAGGTGGCGGCACTGATACTCGGTGCAATCGTTCGAACACTGCCGTCCGCGAGCGCGACTTGCAACCCACCGGGGTGGAGCGACTGGGGCATCCGGTGGTCGCACGCCGCCGGTGTCGGGAGGGTTTGGAACGTAACGGATGGGAGACGGTTCCTCAATGGCCACTGCGAGGTTGGGGCCGGAGGAAAGAAATCCGCCTGTGGAGGAGTGATGACGCTCTGGAGTGGGTCCGCGAAGACCGCGGAGCGGATCCAGATGACATTCGCCCCACTTCGCACTTCGAGCATTCGACCCGCAACCACGTCCCAATTCGACAGGTATTCATTACAGTTGGTGGCGTACCTCGGTGCGATCGCGATCGTGTTGCTCGCCCCGTCGGTCAGCCCACGACTGGGACCGGTCCCGAAGTGGTACACCCAGAAGTTCAGACCGTAACTGCTCGTCTGCCAACTCGCGGTGCTGTCGTTCAGGGTGGGATCAAGTGGGCTATAAAAGCTGCGAATCGGCGTCGTGGGAGCGATAGCCGATGTCGGGCTCGCCGCCGACAATCGCCAGTACGCCGAGTCTTGCTCAAGGTACTGCAAGAGGACGAAGTTCGCGGAAGCTTTCAGGACGGAACCACCACCGAAGTGATGGACGATTACGCCACGGGCATCCGGGAAGAGGTTGTCATGACCGTCCGCGAAGTTGTGGCTAGCCAGGGCGAGTTGCTTGAGTTGATTCGCGTCCCGCAACCGGCCGGCCGCGAGACGGACGCGCTGGACGGCGGGCAACAACAAGCCGATGAGAACGGCGAGGATGCCGATCACCAGGATCAACTCTAGTAGAGTGAACCCCCTGGCTCTGGACCACATCGTGCGGTGCATAACTCACCATAAAGTT
>JBBRUO010000280.1:0-7645 GCA_038247725.1 Gemmatales bacterium | reverse complement strand
GCGCTTCCTCGCCGGTCTCGCCGTCTCTGGCTTCGGCCTGATCCTCCTGACGCTGCCAGTCGTCGGCGTGCAGGCGTGGTCGGATTGGCTGGCGGTCGGCCGGGAAGCGGCGGCGCTGTACGACGTGAACGAGAACTGGATTGGCCTGAGTCGGGACTTGGCGGGAATCGTGCGCCGGCCGTTGATCGACTTCACGCTGCCCCAACACGAACGGGGGTCGCCGCTGGCGAATCAACTGTCGTGGGCGGTGTGGGGGACGGTGCTGCTCGTCACGGCGGCCGTGCATCGCCTCCGCCGACACCGCCCGGAAGCCGAAGGCTTCCTCGTCCTCGGCGCGTACCTGACGTGCTACCGCTTCATGTACTACGACGCGCTGTTGGCGGTCGTGCCGTTCGCCGTCCTCGCGGCGCACTGGCGGCCGATGTCATTTCGCGCGACCGTGACTTCGTTCCCCGCCGTCATGTTGCTGCTACTCCTGCTCGCCGAAAACTGGCTGATGGGGCTGGATCTGCGGGCCACGTTCGCGTTGGGGTACCTCGAAAAGCCGCCGCTGCCGGGATCGACCGAGCCGCGGGTGCCCGAAATTCGCTACGCCACGGATCACCACCACGCGACGGACACGGTACTCCTCCTGGTGCTGTGGGCCGGGTTGGCGGTGAAGATGTTGCGTCAGCCGCGGAGTTCATCCAGCGCGGCTCCGATGTCCGGGGACCGCATGAGCGACTCGCCGACGAGGACCGCGTGAACCCCGGCGGCGCGGAGGCGGGCCATATCGGCGCGGGTCTTGATGCCGCTCTCGCTCACGACCGTGACGCCAGCCGGGATGCGCGGCAACAGTTCCAGCGTGTGTTCCAGGCGGGTGACGAACGACCGCAGGTCGCGGTTGTTGATGCCGACCAGGGTCGCGCCGCAGTCCAGCACGCGGGGCAGTTGGTCCGCGTCGTGCAGTTCGACCAACACGTCGAGGTCGAGACCGAGCGCCTCCTGGTGAAGTTCCCGCAGCCGCTCGCCGGGCAGAATCTCCGCGATGAGCAACACCGCGTCCGCCCCCGCCGCCGCCGCTTCGAGCAACTGGTAGCGGTCGAGGATGAATTCCTTCCGCAGGCACGGCACCGCGACGGCCGCCCGCACCGCCGCGAGGTATTCCAGCTTACCCTGGAAGTACGTTTCGTCGGTCAACACGCTGAGCGCGGCGGCCCCGTGCGCTTCGTAGGTGCGGCCGATGGCGACCGGATCGAAGTCGGCCCGGATGACGCCCGCCGACGGCGACGCCTTCTTCACTTCGGCGATGACGCGGAGTTCGCCCGGCACCCGCAGCGAGTCGGCGAACCCGCGCGGCGGTGGCGCGTCGCATATCCGCTGGCGGAGTTCGGCCTCCGACACACGGGCTTTCGCGGCGGCGATCTCGCCCCATTTGGTTTCCACGATGCGGGTTAAAATGTCGGCCATGCGCTCGACTCGTCTGGGTGAGAAGGACTGCGACCGTATCTTATCGAGGACAATTCCCGTAACCGAGGTGCGGCGTGGCGAACGAGGCGGAACAATCGCTGGTCGGGTTCGCGGAGGCGTTCGGCATCGTTGCCGGCGCGTCGGTGGCGGTCGCCGTCGTCGCGGTACTCGTCATCCGCGCGCTGAAACTGCCGCTGATCCCGAAGTGGCACGCACCCGGCGCGGTGTGGCCCGGCGGCGTGGTGCTGGGGCTGTTCCTCGCGTACTACGTCGGCATGCCGACCGCCATGACGGTGCTGGATCAGACCGGCGCGTACCAGCGACTCTACGGGCCTGACTTTCCCCGGATGATGGCCCCCCCGCCCGCGCAGCCCGATCCGGCGGACGCGGCGGCGCGGCGCGGGCAACAGCAACTCCGCGCGATCTGGGCCGGATTTCTCGTGGTGCCGCTGCTGGTCGGGTTGGCGGTGTTCCTGCGGGCGAAGGTGTTAAACCAACCGCCGGCACTGGCGGAGTACGCGAAGCCGTTCCCGTCACGGGTGGCCTTCGGCATCTGGACGGGGCTGTTCCTCGTGCCGGTCGCGTTCGCCATTCATGCCCTGGCGCTGTGGGCGGCGGAGCAGGCCGGGGTCGCACTCGACCGCCACCCGCTGACGGATTTAACCCCGGCCGGCGACGGCTTCGGCGGCGTCGTGTTCGCGCTGTCGGTGATTCTCTTCGGCCCGGTCGTCGAGGAGTTGTTGTTCCGCGGGCTAATCGTGAACTGGGCCGGGGGCGAGTGGCACCGCCCGTGGGTGGTGATGGCGTTCGCCGGGATCCTGGCGTCGTTGCGGGGGATGCAGTTCGACCCGCAGTTCGGGCCGACGGTGTTCGTCGCGCTGCTCGGCGTCGGGCTGTACGTCATCCAGCGGTTCGCGTTCCTGATCTGGCCGACGTTCCCGACCCGCACCGTCGCCGCCGTGTGGTCGTCGGCGGCGCTGTTCGCCGCCGCGCATTCGTCGGTGTGGCCGACGCCGATCCCGCTGTTCGTCCTCGCCCTCGGCCTCGGCTACCTGACCGCCCGCACCCGCGACATCACCGCCGCCGTCGTCGTTCACGGGATGTTCAACGCGGTGTCATTCGTGTACCTGCTACGGGGCGGGGCGGGCTGACGCCGGCAGGCCCAGCACCGTCCGGTAGACGGCCATCGTCTCGCGGGCGGCGCGGGTCCAGGTGAATTCGGCCGCCCGCGCGGGTCCGCCATCGGTCAAGTCTTCGATGAACTCGTCGTCGGTCGCGGCGGTTCGCATGGCGTCGCGCCAGCCGGCCAGGTCGTCCGGGGCGAGCAGTTTCCCGCACCCCCCGACGACCTCCCGCACGGCATCGGCGGTGGACGCGATCACCGCCCCGCCGCACGCCATCATCTCGACGGGCGGAAGGCCGAACCCTTCATAGTGTGACGGATACAGCAGCACTCGCGCGGCGGCGTACAGCGCCGGCAGCAGCCGCGCGGGGACGTAGCCGAGGTGCCGCACCCCGGCGGGCACCCCCACCTCGTCGAACAACTTGCGGTCCTCGTCCGCCCGCCACCCCCACGGCCCGGCCAGCACCAGCGGGCAGTCCGACCGCACCTCCGGCGGCAAATCGGCGAACGCGCGGATGACCGTGCCAAGGTTTTTCCGCGGCTCGATGGTGCCGACGCAGAGGAAAAACCGCTCCGGCAGGCCGAGTTCTACCCGCGCGGCGACGACGACATCCGGCGACTGCGGGACGAACTTCGGAGCCACCCCGTTGTGAACCGCCGTCACCCGATCCGGCGGGCAGTTCAGTTCGTGTATCAGCTCGTTCCGCACCGCCTCCGAAACGACGATGACGTGCCGGGCGAGGCCGAGGCCGCGGAGGAAGTGGTGGTGGTGATACTTGACGCGGTCGGCCGGGTGCCACTGCGGGAACTTCAGGACGGACAGGTCGTGGACCGTCACCACCGTCGGCAGCGGCGAGTGGAACGGGACGAAGTTCGGCTCGTGGTACAGGTCGAAGCGGTACGCGCGGGTGTACCCGCCGAAGTGCAACCCGGACGCCGCCTTGGCGGCGGCTTTTCCCGCCGCGCGGACGCCGCCCAGCAACCGCTTCATGAACCCTGGTGGGCTGCCGCCCCCCCCCGCCCCGCCGCGGTTGGCCGTCGTCACCCACCGGCTGAGCGTCCCGCCGGGGTATCGGGTGAAGGCGTCGTCCGGGAACTCGGCCGCGAGCGCGGCGGCCAAGTCCGCGACGTGGTGGCCGACGCCGGTTTTCGGCTTCAGCGCGGCCAGCCCGTTCAGCACCACCCTCATTCGCGCCTCCCCCAGTTGACCCACCGTTCGAACAGCACGGTCGGTGCCCGCCGGCCATACGACGCGACGGCCCGCACCACCGCCACCGCCACTGGCCACGGCAGTTTCCCGACCGCCGCGCGAGCCACGGCGCGCCCCGCCCGGACCACCAGCCCGAGCGCGACCCACCCGGCGAGGAACGGGTCGGCGTGTTTCAGCATGGTGAGGGCGCGGTTCCGCTCGACGTGGAAGGCGAACACCGGGGAGCGGTCGCCGGCCGACGCCCCGACCGCGTGCGGCACCACCGCCCGCGGCGCGAGGACGACCTTCACCCCCCGCCTCCGCGCCCGCCAACCGGCGTCCAGGTCCTCACAATACAGGAAGTAGTTGGGGTCGAAGAGCGGTTCCCCCGGTGGCGGCTTGGGCACCAGCAGTGCCGCTCCGCAGCCGGCGAAGATCTCGCCACCCGCTTCGTACCGACCGTCGTCGGGTTGACCGAACCCGCGATCCGCCCCCCGCCCGTCGCGGGTGACGAACAACCCGGTGCTGTTCAACTGATCCGGCGCGTCGGCGAGAACGAGTTTCGCGGCCACCCACGCGCCGGGGTGTTCCGCCGCCGCGCGGGCCATTTCTTCCAGCCAGAACGGGTCCGGGACGGTGTCCGGGTTCAGCAGCGCGAGCAGTTCCCCACGGGCGTGCCGCGCGGCCGAGTTGTTCCCTTCCGCGAAGCCCCGATTCGTCCGCGCGTCCACAACTCGCACCCACGGGAACCGCGTGCGAACGAGGTCGGCCGAACCGTCCGCCGAGGCGTTGTCGAGGACGATCACTTCGAACCGGTGGCGGGGGTACGTCTGGTCCGCGAGGGCGTTCAGGCACGCCGGCAGGTGCGCGGCCCCGTTGAAGTTCACGATGAGAACGCTAACGAACGGGGGTTCCACGCGGGCGGGTCTCACACCCAAGGAGGTGAACTCGTGACGTTGGCGGTGGAGTCTTCCCACCTGTCCCCGCGGGGGAGCATTGGTCTCAATACATCTTTTTGGGGATTCGGTGGGGTGGCGAACAGGGGCAGGTGGTCGGCGATCCGGCGGTCGATGGTGTCCGCCATGGTGTCGCCGGCCACGCCGCGGGCGAGGGCGGGGGCGATGACGCGCTCCACCAACTCCGCGCGGCTGGCCATGAACAGCAGTGCCTCGGCCCGCAGGCTCATCGCCGTCTGCCGGCCGAAAAGCAGGATTTCCCGCACTTTCGCGCCGAGGTCCGTCCCGCCGGGGTCCGCGCAGGTGGTGACGGCGTGCCCTGACGCATGCAGCAGCTCCGCGAGCCGCACCAGTTGCGTCGATTTGCCGCTGCCGTCGAGACCGTCGAGGGAGAGGAGCATGACTGAACCGCCGAAGACCGGAATGCAGCCAAAGGGTGTGATTCCGGGGGTGCAGTCGGCGGGCTACTCAAGGTCAGCGGCGATGCGGAAGCCGATCCTGTTGCTCAGGGTGCCGAACGATCGTCGATATTTCCGCCCTGATCGTGAGTGAGCGGCAAGGTCTTGTCAGCAACTGCCTCGACGCACCAGAACTCAAGTTCCCCACGAAGTCCGGGCGCGCAGTTCAGGAGAATCGGCAGACTCGTACTCCTCTGACTCGTGTTTTGAACTTCAGGCTGGGCGATGTGTGGGCGCATGAACACGGGCCACCTGGGTCGGTCGGGCTGCGGTGTTGTGGACCACAACCACACCAAAGATCGACGGTGAACCGGTCGGCCGACAGCCCGAGGTCGCCGCAACCTCGATGAGTCGTGCCCCGCGCGGGGGGCGGCCGTCGATGCGGAACACGGCGTACCGGCCCCAGATGAATAAGCCCGTGTCGCCCGACGCTCAGCAGCAGGTGAACCCACGTCATGCGGAGACCCGCCGCTTCCGTCGCACCCAGCCGGCCAGCCCCAACCCGGCGGCCCCGACGGCCAACACCGTCGCCGGTTCGGGGACCGGTTGGAACGTCAGCACCACGTTGCTCCCCGAGGTCTGCACCCCGAAGTTCCACTGGGTATGGTTGAAGTTGCCGAAGTCGCTGACCGAGAAGTTGGCCGCGT
This sequence comes from Gemmatales bacterium, assembly GCA_038247725.1. GTDB lineage: Bacteria > Planctomycetota > Planctomycetia > Gemmatales > Gemmataceae > JALHQU01. The sequence goes on along the minus strand of JBBRUO010000280.1, from coordinate 1,823 downwards.
TGAACCCACCGCCGGAGATGCTGCCGGTGGCCGCCAGCACGGTGTACGTGCGGGTGTTGAACTCGCCGATGTCCGTCCGCAACACCGCCACATCCGCCACGCTCAGCCCGCTCAGGTCCAGCCGCACGTCGGCCCCGGTGGTGATGGTGGTCGTCGCGCCGGTCACGTTCACCCGGCTGATGTCCGCCGTGCCGGTGCCGAACAGCTTCACGTTGTACCGTGAGTCGTTCGCCATCGTCAGCCCGTTCGTGATGGTCAGGTTCGGGTCGGCGGTGTTCGCCTCGGCTTCAATGGCACCGCCGGCGGTGTTCAGGTTCACGCTGCCGGTGACGGTGCCCGCCCCCCGGAGTGTGCCGTTGCGTTGTTCGTGATGTTTCCCAGAAACGTCGCCCCGGAGGCGACCGCCACCGTCCCGGCGTTGGTGCCGAACACCCCGCCGGTGACGTTGAACGTGCCCGCGTTCACCTCGACGGTGCCGCTGTTGGTCAGGCCGACGGCGTTCTGGACGCTGTGTCCCCCGGTGCCGTTCTTCTGCAGGATGCCGCCGGCCGCGACGGTGAACGCGCCGGCTGCGCTGCTGCTGGTGAAGAAGGTGCCGTTGACGCCCGAGTCGAGCACCTACACGGCGTTCGACCGGACGCTCGCCTGGGCCGAGCTGTCCAATCGCAGTTGGCCGGCGTTGTTCTGGGTGAACGTACTCGCATTCGTGCCGTCGCCGAACCGCAGCGCCCCGCCGCTGACGCGGACGCCGTGCCGCGTCGCTAGCCGGCGTCGGGGAGTTGGCGAACAACCGATCCGCCACCACGAGGACCGACCCGGCGGACAGATCGACCTCCCGTCCGGCGGCGCGGCCGTGGGCGACATCCGGGTCGGCCTCCACGAGTGCGGCTACTACCGGACCAACGCTCTGTTCGATTCCGAACCCCGCAACTTCGCGGTCATCCTCCTGGCACCCGAAACCGGCGTCCCTCTGGCAAGGGTATACCGCCGAGTCGGCCGTGCGTGGAAGACGCATGTGGGATTAGGTATATTGGAATGACGCGATGTTCTTGAAAACGCGGAGATGCCAAAATGGGGAACCTCGATCTGCCGGAGCACTCTTCGTTGACCTCGACGAGTCTTCACAAGTTGCAAGACGAGTTTGACAGGAAAACCCATCTAAAAGAGTGTGCTCGCTTCGTCACTCGGCATTTCGACTCGATCCTTGCCGCAACTCGACGCGAAGCACCGAAGCGGATTCAAGCGACCGTGTTCGAGCGCGGACTTATTCCCGCGATCGATCAGTCCGAACGCGAACGAACCTGGGAATTCGCGATCGGCCAACGGTGGAGCAACTTGCCGTGTACGGTGGCCGGTAGTTGGTGGAAAATCCTGGCGTACCAAGTGCCGTTGTTCGACCAGCAAATGAAAAACGGGTGGGGCTACATCGACCTGCTCGGCTGCACTGCGGAATTCGAACCGTGCGTCATTGAGTTGAAGAAGGAACCAGGTGCGGATGAAAAGGGAGGAACGACGGGCACGGAAACGCCGCTGCGAATGGTTCTCGAGGCCGCTGCATATGCGGTTGCCCTCCGCGAACATTGGAAATTTTACTCACCGCACTGGCAACAAGCGCTGCAACCTTTCGACCACGAACCGCGAACGAACACGACCCCCACGAACTTTCATCTCGTTGCAGCGGCTCCCGCGGGCTTCTGGCTCGAGTGGTCGCCCTGGACCGCGCGTGGGCGTAACAAACTGACCGACGGGTGTTGGCAAGCGATGAAAGTCATGTGCGACCTGTTCGCCCGACACGGATACCCGGTTCACTTTGTCAGCCTATC
>JBBRUO010000279.1:0-7652 GCA_038247725.1 Gemmatales bacterium | reverse complement strand
TGAACCAGGTGCGTCGCGCACAGCGGCAGGAACGTCTCCAGCCCGATGATGCCGTTGGGCGTCTGGTCGAACTCGCGGGCCTTCTTCTCGGCCGCGTGCGGGGCGTGGTCGGTGGCCAGCACGCTGAGGGTACCGTCGATCAGCCCGGCGAGGATCGCGTCCACGTCCCGTTGCGTCCGCAGCGGCGGCGACATCTTGAAGTTGCTGTCGAAGTCGTTCAGCGCCTCATCGGTCAGGATGAAGTGGTGCGGGCAGGCCTCGCCGCTGATCCAGAAACTCGGCTTGCCGTCGCGGAACAGGTCCGCCGCCCGCGCCCGCCCCTGACGGATGAGGTCCACCCCGCCGGCCGTTGACACATGCAAGATGTGGACTTTGCCGCCCGTCAACTCGGCCAACACGATGTCGCGGTAAATCATGATGTCTTCGGCGACGCCGGGCATCCCGCGTAGGCCGAGCCGGACGCTCACCGCGCCCTCGTTCATCACCCCGCCTTCGGTCAGTTCCAGAATCTCGGCGTGAACGAGAACCGCCTTGCCGAACAGGTCTTCGAAGGCGTCCACCGGGCGGACGAACGGCTCCTTCCGCTTGAACATTTTGGTGTATTCGAGCGCCCGCCGCATGATCTCGGCGGACGCCACGGGGGTCCCGTCGTCTGTGAACGCCACCGCCCCGCCGTCCACCAGCTTGCCGATCTCGGCCAGTTCCTTCCCCGCGCGCGCTTTCGTCACCGCCCCGATAGGCAAGACGAAACACTGCTCGGCCCGCTTCGCTTGCAGGATGACGAACTCGGCCGCGTCGCGGGTGTCGATGGCCGGCTCGGTGTTCGGCATGCACGCCACGGTGGTGACGCCGCCGGCGATGGCCGCTTTCGACCCGGTCTCGATGGTCTCGTCCTCCTCGCGGCCCGGCTCGCGGAAGTGAACGTGCATGTCGATCAGCCCCGGCGAGACGATCATGCCGGCGCAGTCGAGGGTGCGGTCGGCGGTCAGCCCTGGCTGGTCGCCGAACCCGACGACGACGCCGTCGCTCACCCACAGGTCGGTGACGCGGTCCAGGTTCTGGACGGGGTCGATGACCCGCCCGCCGCGGAAGAGGATGGTGTTCATGGACGGTAATGTATGGAGGGGCCGCGGGTGGTAGAATGCCGGGCGGAGGTGCCGCCATGACTGAGACTGAATTACGCGACCGCCTGGAACCGCTGCTGAACCGTCACCCGTTCGTCCCGATCCGGGTGGACGGTGACGCCGGGCCGATCACGATTATCAGCAACCCGTATCGAGTGGACTTGTTCGAGGGCACGCTCACCATCCACCACAAGGACGAAGGCCGAAGGCCGGTGGCGGTGGTGAAAGCCGAGCAGGTGAAGAAACTCGTGCCGTTCGACGAACTGCCGGGCGAACCCGGCTGCCTGAGTTACCGCGAGTTTCACGAACTCTACCGGTCGCTTTCCCGCGCGACGCCGTTCCGCTCGTTCGAGGTGGAACTGATCGACGGCCGGCGACTCGCCGTGGAAAAGCAGGGGGCGATCCGCGTCAACGGTCGGTTCGCCGTGGCCGACCGGGACACCGACGGCAAATCGGTGCTGTTTCCGGTCGCGGGCGTCGTCTCCGTTTCCGTCCTGCAACCGGCGGAGGTCGCTTGACATGCTCGCCGAAGAGTTCGACCGCGCGTTCGCCGCGATCCTGGTTGACGATGTGGTCATCTTTGAACTGCACAGTGGGTTCCGCGTGATGGCGTTCGACCGGCTCCAATTGCAAATCGCGGAGGGCGTGATTAGCTATGTGGAAGACGACGGCGAGGAAAGCTACTTCGACGCCTCGACCGTTTCCCGCATCATTCGCCGGACCCGCCCGCCGATGAGCGACCGCCTGCGGCCCAGCACCAACGGCAAACATTGACACCCCTCCCCCAAAATGGAACCTCCTCCCATGCGCGTTCTCCTCTCCCTCATGCTCCTCGCTCCGGTCGCGGTGGCGCAACAGCCGAAACAGCCCGCCGGGGCCACCCCGGAACAGATCCAGGAACTCGGGTTCGACCCGTATGACCAGTCGAAGGTACCGCTGGAAGTCGAGCCGCCGGCCGACTTCCAGGGCCAGAAGATCGTTCTAGTCGCGGGCAGCAAGAGCCACGGCCCCGGAGATCACGAGTTCTTCGCTGGCACCGCGATCCTGATGAACCTGCTCAAACAGACGCCCGGCGTGTGGCCGGTGATGGCCCGCGACGGCTGGCCGAAGAACGAGAAGATCTTCGACGGCGCGGCGGCGGTCCTCTTCTACATGGACGGCCGGGGCGGGCACCCGGTGGTGAAGGGCGAACGCCTGAAGATGCTGCAAGGCCTCATGGACAAGGGCACCGGCTGGCTGAACCTGCATTACGCCGTGGACTACGAGCCGAAGGACGGGGCCACCGTCGTGAACTGGATGGGTGGCTATTACGACCCGCGCATCAGCACCAACCCGCACTGGGACGCGGACATTCGCGGCTTGACGAAGCACCCGATCACCCGCGGCGTCGAACCGTTCAAGTTGCGCGACGAGTGGTATTACAACATGCACTGGATCGGCGACGTGAAGAGCGTGAAGGATGCCAAGAATGTTACGCCCATCTTGCAAGCCCTCCCGCCGGATAACACGCGCGGCACGGCGGACGCGAAGAAGTACCTCGGCCGGTTGGAGACGATGGCTTGGGCCTACGAGCGCAAGGACGGCGGTCGCGCGTTCGGGTTCACCGGCGGGCACTTCCACCGCAACTGGGGCGATGTCAACTTCCGCCGCACGGTAGTGAACGCCGCCTTGTGGGCCGCTCAAGTCGAAGTCCCCGACGGCGGCGCGAAGGTGGACTTCGACGCCATCGACCTGAACCGCAACCTCGACAAGAAGGGGAAGCCGTTCGTGATGATCACCCCGCCCGGCGAGAAGAAGTAAACCGGCCACCGAGACCCATTCAATGAGAGCGGAACGCGGATGACGCGGATCAAAGGCAGGATAACACGGATCAAGCAAGACTGTGTAATGTTCGGATCCTCTTCAGCCTGGCTTCAATCCGCGTCATCCGCGTTCCGCTCTCATTGAACGGTATCATTCTCTCCCATGACGCCGCCCATCCACCGCTACCCGCGAACGACGCATCTGGACGGCTCCGGCCTTCAGGCCGACGACAGCCCGGACACCGTGGCCATGTCCGCCCTCGCCGGCAAGTATGTCGTCATCGAAGAGAAGATGGACGGGGCCAACTCCGGCATCCGCTTCGACGCGGACTCGCTGGAATTGCGCCTGCAAAGTCGCGGGCACTACCTCACCGGCGGCGGGCGGGAACGGCAATTCGACCTGTTCAAGCAGTGGGCGGCGGTCGCGTCTGAGAAATTGTTCGATGTCCTTGGCACCCGCTACCAAATGTACGGCGAGTGGGTGTATGCCAAGCACACCATCTTCTACGACGCCCTGCCGCACTACTTCCTGGAGTTCGACCTCCTCGACCTCGATAGCGGTTCATTCCTCGACACGCCCCGCCGGGCGGAGTTGCTGCGCGGGTTGCTAGTCATGCCGGTGCGGGTGGTGTACGCGGGTGTTTGGCCCGGTGAAGCCGCCGTGCGGGCGCTGGTCGGGCCGTCGGCGTTCATCACGCGGGATTCGGGTGAAACCCTGAACGCCGACACCGCCGCGCTCGGCTGGAACGTCGAATTGACCCGCCGCCAAACCGACCTCACGGGTCGCATGGAAGGGCTGTACGTCAAGGTCGAGGAGGCCGGCGAAGTCATCGAGCGGTACAAGTTCGTCCGCCGCGACTTCCTGCAAACGGCCGTCGGTGAAGGCCACTGGCAGGACCGGCCCATCATCCCCAACAAGTTGGCCGTGGCCGTGGACATCTTCGCCGGGTGGTGACGGATCGTCATCCCTGGCTCGGTGTCGTCGGCTCGCCGAGCCGCTGAAGGTCCGCCGCCTCCCACGATTGCTCGTCGTCGATCGGCTCGATGTGGACCGTCACTTCCAGTTCGCCGAAGGAGTCTCGTAACTTCCCTTCGACGTGGTGCGCCAGCGTGTGGCCGTCCCGCACCGTCGTCCCGCCGTCCACCAGTAAGTGAAAGTCGGCGAACGTCCGCCGCCCGGCCCGCCGTGTCCGCAGCAGGTGGAAGTCGGTGCCGGCCGGCAGCGCCGCGCGAATGATCGCCCGGATCTGTTCCTGCACGTCGGGCGGCAGCGCGCGGTCCATCAGCCCGTCGAACGACCGGCGGACCAGCTTGAACCCCGTGAACGAGATGTTCAGCCCGACGGCGAACGCCAACAGCGGGTCGAGGATCGCCAGCCCCGTCAGCGCGACCAACCCCAGCCCGCCGACGATGGCCACGCTGGTCAGCACGTCGGTCATCAGGTGGTGGCCGTCGGCTTCGAGGATGATCGAGTTGTGCTTCTTGCCAACTCGTAACAGCACGACCGCCACGCCGAAGTTGATGGCCGACGCGACCAGTGCCAGCGTCACGCCCAGATCCAACCGCTGAAGCGGCCGGGGGAAGATCAGGCGGTCCACGGCCAGCCAGGCGGTGCCGACGCCGGCGGCCACGACCAGAGTCCCTTCCAGCCCGCTGGAGAAGAACTCGATCTTCTCGTGCCCGTAGGCGTGCGTCTGGTCGGCCGGCCGACTGGCGTACCACAGCGAGTACGAGGCGGCCAGCGCGGCGAGCAAGTTGACGCCGGACTCCAGCGCGTCCGAGAACAGTCCGACCGACCCGGTGACGGCGTAGGCGGTGCCCTTCAGCCCGATGGTGACGACGGCGGCCGCCACCGATAACAGCAGCGGGCCACGGAGCGTGCGGTAGGTCATGACGGACTCGCGACGGCGGAAGGAGGCCGGGAGATTCTAGGACCGCGGCGGTGGCGAAGCAGCCGACGGAGTATCCCAGCGCGAGGGATGGGCTATCCTGACCGCAACTTTCGGAGTCGTCTCGCATGTCCGACCTGGACGCCCTGCTCGCCGGCATCGTCGCCGACGCGCACAACGGGTTGCGGTGGCTGATCCTGGCGGACTGGCTGCAAGACCACGGCGACCCGGACCGGGCCGAGCTGGTGCAACTGCACCGCGAACTCCTCCGCACCTGCTGCGAACCCGACGCGCACCCGGAGCGGGCCGAGTGGCAGGCGCGGGTGGTGGAGTTGATCGACCAGGGCGTGAAGCCGTGCGTCCCGCAACACACGCTGATGCTGCCGGGCGGGGTGCCCTTGGTCGGGCACTTCCTTCCGCCGGGTTCGTTCCTCATGGGTGGGACGGAGTTCGAGAACGAGAAGCCGGTTCACAAGGTCACGCTGACGAAGGGCTTCTTCCTCGGCGTGTCGCCGGTCACGCAGGCGCAGTGGACGGCGGTGATGGGGACCGAGCCGAGCCACTTCAAGGGTGACAACCGGCCCGTGGAGCAAGTGAGTTGGGAAGACGCGACCGCGTTTTGCATGAAAGCGACGGAGTTGACCAGATGCGTGGTTCGGTTGCCGACGGAAGCCGAGTGGGAGTCCGCCTGCCGGGCCGGGACGACGACGCACTTCCACTGGGGCGATGTGCCGGACGCGAAGCGGATGAACTACGACGCCACATATACCTGGAACGGCTCGGTGGAAGGTAAGTGCCGGGAGCAGACGACGGCGGTGGGCACCTTCGCGGCGAACCCGTGGGGGCTGGCGGACTTCCACGGGAACGTGTGGGAGTGGTGCCAGGACAGGTACGACGGTAGGTTCTACGGTCGTTCGCCGGAAGCGGACCCGGAGTGCCAGGATGGCGAACAAACGGACCGTGTGTTGCGTGGCGGTTCGTGGATCGACATTCCGCAATACTGCCGCGCCGCCTGCCGCAGCGGGAATGAGCCGGGTACTCGCGACGACATTCACGGGTTCCGCGTCGTGTTCTGCCTGGACTGATCCAGGATCCCGTTGACGTTGTTCCTGGCGTGTGCCGTGCGGGGAACGCAACTCACCTCCCCTCGTTGAGGGGAGGTCGGCGGCGCAGCCGCCGGGAGGGGAGTCTTCCTCGGCCTAAGGGAGAAGCAATCACCCCTCCCGGTCGCGTTCCGCGACCCACCTCCCCTCAACGAGGGGAGGTGGAATCCGGCTCGCCTGCCATCGCGATGGGGGACGCAGAGCGGGTTCGGACCGCTGACGCCCGCCCGGCGGATGTACAATCCCGGCGAATCGATTCCGACTCCTGCCCGTCATGGGAACACCGCATGTCCGCCCCGCTGTTGCTGTTCGAACAGGTGTCCAAGTGGTACGGCCCGGTGCTGGCCCTGAACCATGTCACCCTCGAACTGAACGCCGGCATCACCGGGCTGGTCGGGGCGAACGGGGCCGGCAAGTCCACGCTCATCAAGCTGGCCACCGGGCAAATCCCGCCCACCGTCGGCACCGTCACCGTCCGCGGCCAGACGGCCACCGACTGGCACACCCGCCGGCTCGTCGGCTACTGCCCCGACCACGACGCCTTTTATGAGGACATGACCGGCCGGCAGTTCGTCCGCGAGATGGCGCTCTTGTTCGGCTACACCGCCGCCGACGCCCGGACGCGAACCGAGACGGTGCTGGACCTCGTCGGCATGACCGACCGCGCCGACCGCAAGTTGCGGGGCTACTCGAAGGGGATGCGGCAGCGGGTGAAGCTGGCCCAGGCGCTGCTGCACGACCCGGAGTTGCTCATCCTCGACGAACCGCTGTCGGGCATCGACCCCATCGGCCGGCAAGAGCTACTCGACCTGTTCCGGCAACTGGTCGCGCGGGGGAAATGCCTGCTGGTGTCGAGCCACGAGTTGGAGGCGCTGGAGAAGTTGACCGAACACGTCGCCATCATGGCGCGGGGGCGGGTGGCGGCGGTCGGCACCCTGTCGCAAATCCGCGACCTCTTGGACGGCTACCCGACGGCGGTGCGGATCGACCTGGACCGCCCCCGCGACCTGGCCCGGCGTCTGGTGGACGCCGACGGGGTGCTGGCGGTGGAGTGGGACGCGACGGGGGTGCTGGTGCGGGCGGAGCGGCCGAAGACCTTCTTCCCCGCGCTCGGCCGGCTGATCGTCGAGGAGAACGTCGCCGTCACCCGGCTGGAACCGCTCGACGACTCGGCCCACGCCATCCTCGGCTACCTGCTCGGCGGCAGCGGGAAGACGTGAGCAACGGGAATGAGAAGCTCGACGCGAAACGACAATGAATGATTGCGTGCGTTCCAAGTTCGGCGCACACGATTTTTCAAATCCGGCTCCGGAGGCGAAGATGCGGCGATCCCGTTGGTTGCCAGCAGGTCTGGCGGTGCTCGTGATTCTCGGTGCGGTCGGCTACGCGCTCTTCGACTCTTTCCGTCCGAAGCCGACGCTCGTTGTCCGGGACGCCTACCTGCTGGTTAGCGTCGAAGCACCCCCCGAGTGGGATGAAAAACACAGCGCGACAATCGTTTGGGAGGGCCGGGAGGTCCAACTGCCGGTTGTTCTCCGGTGTCGCGTGACCGGCCCCAGCGGTCCGAACTGGGGCGCGGTGGGCGAGGAGAGCCAGGGCTGCTCAGAGAAAGAAGATGGGAAGAGGTTTTTCACCACAAAGGACACAAAGGGCACGAAGGAGAAGCAGGAAATCCCTCACGTGTCTTCCCTTCGTGCCCTTTGTGTCCTTTGTGGTTCCATCCTGTCTTCAATC
>JBBRUO010000278.1:0-7676 GCA_038247725.1 Gemmatales bacterium | reverse complement strand
CGGGGGTCACCTCTCGGCGAGGCATCTCGGCGAGGAAGTATGCCGTCGCACCCGCCAGCGCGACGCACGCGAAGGCGACGAGCGCGAGGTGCGAGTTCACCCGGAGCTTTCTGTTCATCGGAATCCCGAGTTCGCCGGTGTGAAATCACTCGTCCGGGGCGGACATCCAGCGGAACCGCCGGATCACGACCATTGGTTGGTCGTCGTGAACGCCGAACTCGATGTAAAGGGGTAACACGGCGGCGCTCCGGACGGTCATTCGCATGGCGCGAAAGTGCCGGAGCGGTTCGCCGAACTCGCGGGGCGTACTCAAAAGCGCCTTGCGGATGCCGAGCACCGCGGCGCGGATGGCGTGTATCCGCCCGGCCGCGATGGCGCGACCACGGATGTCCGTGAATTCGGCATCGGCAGTGCCGGTGACACCGAGACTCCATTTCTCCGACATCACGACGCGCCTCGCACGGCTTGGGCTTCGGCTTCCCGAATCTCCTCATCCATGCGGCGGATCAAGTCGTCCAGCGGGATCAGCGGGCTGTCGTCAGTGGCGTACTCCAATAAGTCCTCGGCCGTGACGCGGGCGCGCATCTCGGCCAGGATTTTCGACTTCTCTTCCGGCGTCCAGTCTTGGTGGGTCTCGGTCGGCATGATGCTTCTCCGAATTGGGTACCAGTCGCATTGTACCCACGATCCGCCGCAATCCACCTCACACCGCGTCGGTCAGGTCGTTGTCGCTGAACTCCTCAAGCCGGTCGCGGCGGTTCGGCTGGCGGAGCTTGAGCAGGCCCCGCGCCTCGATCTGGCGGATCCGCTCGCGGGTGATGCCGTACTGCCGGGCCACTTCGTCGAGCGTCCGCGGGGTGCCGTCCTTCAGCCCGAACCGCAACTCGATCACTTCCCGCTCGCGGGGGGCGAGGCTGCGGAGCACCTCCTGGATGCGGTCGCGGAGCAACCGCTGATCGACGTTCGCGCCGGGGTTGGGCGGCTCGGCCCCGCTCAGGAAGTCCTCCAGCGCCCGCTCCCCGTCCCCGCCGATGGGTTCGTGCAGGCTGATCGGCTGCCGGCCCATCCCCTTGAGCGACTTGGTCTCCTCCACCGGCACGCCCAGCGCGTCGGCGATCTCTTCCTGAGTCGGGTCGCGGCCGAGGCTGGCGGCCAGTTCGACCCGCTTCTTCTCCAGCTTGGCCATCATGCCGATCTGATGGCACGGCACGCGGACGGTGCGGGCGTGGTCGGCCAGTGCCCGCTGCACCCCCTGGCGGATCCACCACGTCGCGTAGGTGCCGAACTTGAACTCCAGCCGGTGCTCGTACTTGTCCACCGCCCGCATCAGGCCGCGGTTCCCTTCCTGGATCAGGTCGGCGAACGGCAGCCCGCGGTTGCGGTAGTTCTTGGCGATGGACACCACCAGCCGCAGGTTCGCCTCGGCCAGTTGGCGGCGGACCTTCTGGTACATCAGCCGCCGCTTGCGGATGAGGCGGACGAAGGCCGTCAGCTCCTGGTGCGTCATGTGGATCTTGCTCTCGGCCTCGGCCAAATCCCGCCGGCGGTCGGCGAGCGACGCCGGGTCGGCGTCGGCGACGGCCTGCACGTAGGTGCCCATCTCGTCGTGGATGTCGGTCAGCTCGTCCACCCACCGCTCCAGCAGTTCGGTGCGGGGGGACAGTTCGGCGACCAGGTGCCGCATCTTGCACAGCCGCCGGTAGCGGCCGACCCGCCACTCCTGGCGGGCGGGCGGCGCGGTCACCCCTTGCCCCTCGGTGAAGGCGCGGGACTCGCGGACCAGCAGGGTGCGGAGCAGCGGCAGGTGGTGCGGCATCCGCTTGAGGACCTGCTCCCGCGACAGGTTCATCTTGGCGAACGAGTACACGTCGATGGTCGGGTCGATGGCCGCCTTGCCGTCCCGCACCTGCTCGAACTTGTGCAGCGCCCGCGCCAGGATGTGGCCGCACAACTGGGCCGCCCGGCGGAACCGGGCGCGGTGCCCTTCCAACTTCAGCGCGAGGGCTTTCTCCTCGTCCTTCTTCAGCAGACGGATCGACCCCATCTGCTTCAGGTACAGGCCGAGGGCGTCGTCCGGGCCGTGGCTGTACCCTTCGGTGGCGGTCTCGTCGGCGGCGAACGTCGGCTCGGCGGCCGGCTCGGCGCGGCCGGCCGCGGCCACCTCGCCGGCGGCCCCGATCAGTTCGTCGTCGATCATCAGTTCGGTCATTTCAAGTACATCCGTGGGTGTCAGCCGGCTCATCGTACGCGGGTCCCACTCCGACACGATTCGGGCGGAATGCCCGTACCCCGTCGGGGACTATTCCCGATGGGGGTCAAAAAATCCTCGCCGCCGACCGTCCGGAGGTGGCGCGGGGACGAACCGGACTCGTCGGGCGAAAAACGACCCGAAAGGCGCTTGGTCACGATCCCGGCCGAGACCGGGAAGGGGACGGCAACGCCGCAAGCAGGTTGGGGGTCTCGGCGGGGGCGGTTCCGGGCACACCCGTCGGCGACAAAAAGGGCTCGACGGGCACCGCCATGGCGACACCCGTTCACCGCATCAGACGATTCGCCGGCAGTTAAGGTTCACTCTTCGGCCGACAATCCGAAACGGTATCCTAGTATAACCGCAAGGTCGGTCTGGGGAAAATGGAAAAATTCTTTCATCCCGATCTCCGCAACCTTGGTCACCCGAATTCCCCGACAGCTCCCACCGATCCGACTGGCACCGAGCGACTCTTTTCGGCATTCTGCCGGCATGGGATTAGGACTTCCCACCCGTGCGTCCGCGAACCGCCGTCCGTACACGGCCCGGCCCGGTAACGTCCGCCCCCCCGCCGTGACCCAGTTCGCCCGCCCCGCCGACACGCCTCCCGCCGACCCGGCCAGCCGAGACACCGAACTGGCCGCCGTCGAGGCCGCGCTCATGTTGGCCGACGAGCCGCTCACCGCCAAGCGGTTGGCCGATGTCGCCGGGGTGGCCGACGCCGCCACCGCGAGTCGGCTGGTGGACCGCCTCCGCGACCTGCTGGACGGCGACGGCTCGGCGTTCCACATCGACGAGTTGGCCGGCGGCTTCCAACTGCTCACCCGCCCGACGTATCACCCCTGGCTGCTCCGCCTGCGGCGGACGGGGCATGACGCCCGCCTCTCCCCGCCGGCGCTGGAGACGCTCGCCGTCGTCGCACACAAGCAGCCGATCATGCGGGCCGAGGTGGAGGCCATTCGCGGCGTCGGGTGCGGGGAGATGATCCGCCTGTTGGCCGAGCGCGGGCTGATCCGCGTCGGCGGCCGGCACGACTCCCTCGGCCGCCCCCAACTGTACGTCACGACGAGGAAGTTCTTGCAGGTTTTCGGCCTGAACACCCTCGCCGACTTGCCGGGGGTGGAAGGGCTGCCGGGGCCGACGTGACCCGCCCACCCGCTCGACGGTTCGACGGAATCCTATCATGGACCTTGACCGCTCCACCCCGGAGTCCGCCCATGGCCGCCCCGCCGCTGACCCGCTCGTCCGGCCTCCTGTTGCACCCGACCTCCCTGCCGGGGCCGTTCGGTGTCGGTGACCTCGGCCCGGAGGCGTACCGCTGGGTGGACACTTTGGCGGCCGCGAAACAGTCGTGGTGGCAGGTCTTGCCACTCGGCCCGACCGGCGGCGGCGGGTCGCCGTACCAGTCCTTCTCTGCGTTCGCCGGGAACGTCAGCCTGATCAGTCCGGAATTGCTGACGCGAGACGGGCTGGTACCGGCCGACTTCTTCGCCGGCCGACACTTCCGGGACGACCGCGTCGAGTTCGACCGGGTGGCGGCGGCGAAGGCGGAGATGGTCCGCGCCGCGTGGGACCGGTTCTCGGCCGGGGCCGGCGGGCCGGCGCTGAAGGGGGAGTTCGAGGGGTATCGCGCGACCGAGGCGGCGTGGCTGACCGACTATGCCCGCTTCATGGCGTTCCGCGCCGCCCTCGGCGGGCGGCCGCTGGCCGACTGGCCGGACGACCTCCGCCGCCGCCGCCCGGCCGCCGTCGCCGAGATGGAGAAGGCCGTTCGCAAGGAGACCCTCATTGTCGAGTTCGGCCAGTTCCTGTTCGACCGGCAGTGGCGGGCGGTGCGGGCCTACGCGGCGGGGAAACGGGTGCGGGTGTTCGGCGACGCGCCCATCTTCGTGTCCAGCGACTCGTCCGACGTGTGGGCCAACCCGGACCAGTTCCTCCTCGACGCCCACGGCCGGCCGACCGCCGTGGCCGGGGTGCCGCCGGACTACTTCAACGCGGACGGCCAACTGTGGGGCAACCCGCTGTACGACTGGGAGCGGATGGCCGCCACCGGGTACCAGTGGTGGACGGCCCGGCTGAAGCGGAATCTGGCGCAGGTGGACCTGATCCGCCTCGACCACTTCCGCGGGTTCGCCGCCGCCTGGCACGTGCCGCCGGGCGAGCCGACGGCGAAGACCGGCGCGTGGGTGGACGGGCCGCGGGGCGACCTGTTCCGGGCGATGACCGCCAAACTCGGCCCGCTGCCGGTGGTCGCCGAAGACCTCGGCCTCATCACCGCCGACGTGGCCGCGCTGGTGGCCGAGTGCGGGTTCCCCGGCATGAAGGTGCTGCAGTTCATGTTCGGCGAGCCGGAGAACCCGTACTGGCCGCACAACTACGAGCCGAATTCGGTGGTGTACACCGGCACCCACGACAACGACACCTCCGCCGGCTGGTGGGCGAAATCGACCGACGCCCAGCGGTGGGCGCTGTCGGAGTACGTCGGCCACTCGGTGACGGACGCCTGCGAGGAGTTCATGCGGATGGCGTGGGCGAGCGTGGCGGTGCTGGCCTTCGCCCCCCTGCAAGACGTGCTGCGGCTCGGCTCCGAGTCGCGGATGAACACGCCCGGCGAGGCCGACGGCCACTGGGCGTGGCGGTTCCGCTGGGACCAGTTCCCCCGCACGGCGGTCGAACAACTGGCGGCGATCACCGCCCGCTACCGGCGACTCGGTTGACCGGCCGGCGTTCCGGTTCTACCTACAGGTAGGATTTTCGGACGCCCGCCCTCCGCCTGAGCCTGCCCCCATGCCCCTCGCCGCCGCCCCCCCGCCCGTCGATACGCTGCGCCCGGGGACGACCCGCCGCCGCGTCTGGCAGTCGCCGGCGGTGGTGTCGCACTCACTCCTCGCCCTCACCCTGACGAAACTGTACCTGGCCCCCGCCGGCCCGCCGCCGAAGGCGGACGCGGTGACGGCCATCCTCGACGGGGCGAACCTGGACGACGCCTTCGGGCCGCTCGCCCTGGCCATCGACCTGCCGGCCGTGCGGCGGGTGAAACTCGACCTGACCGCGAACAGCCTGGCCATCGGGTACGACCCGACGCGGGGGCGGCCGGGCGGCAGCGGGGTGGTCGGGCGGACGCCCCGCGCCGAGGTGGTGATCGCCTTCGCCGACCACGCCACCGCCGACGAGGTGTACACGAAAGTGTGGCGGCGGCTGGGCGAGCGGGTCACGCTGCACCGGCACGGGACCGCCGCCGCCGGGGCCGCCCGCCGGCCGATGGCGGTGATGGCGGGAATCCTGGCGGCGACCGCCGCCACCGCCCTCACGTCCGTCGTGGTGTCGGACCTGGCCGACCCGCCGCGACTGCTGGCCCCGTTCGCCGCCCTCGACTGGCGGGCCGTTTGCGGCCTCGGCGGCGCGGCCCTGGCCGCCCTCCAACTGTGGCTGTACCGCCACCTCACCCAGCCGCCGACGGCGCTGGAACTGGTCGCCCGTTCGTAACCCGCCCTCCGCCCGCGAGACCCCGATGCGCCGCGACGACCTGTGCGCCATTCTGGACAAGATGCCGCCGCACGACCTCACCAAGGTGGTACTCATCCTCCGGTTCAACACCGCCATCACGCTGGACTCGGTGTTGCGCAAGGAGGAGGAGTACGTCGTCGTCCGCGGCCGGGAGGCGGGCACGAACGACGAGGGGCGGGCCTTCTTCGTCCCCTACGACGACGTGCTGTGCGTCAAACTGGACCGGGTGGTGAAGGCGAGCGAGGTGAAGCGGCTGTACGGCGAGACGGTTGAAGAAGAGACCGATCTGAACCCGGTGAAGTCGGCCGAGGGCGGGGCGAAGGCGGACGGGATCGTCACCCCGCCCCCGGTCGCCCCGATGGACCCGGCGGCCATCGCCAAGCAGAACCTGCTCGCCCGCATCCGCGCCGCCCGCACCGGCTCCAAACTGCCGAGCTGACCGGCCCCGGACTCGCCGCGCTCGGTGACGCCGAGCGCGGCCCCCGTGCGTCACTGGTACTCGTACCCCAGGTGGAAGGTGATCCGCCCGTCGGGTAAGCGGCGGACGTTGGTGACGAACACGTCGAACCCGCCGCCGGTGGTGGCCTTGCTGCTCGGCGTCGTGTACGGGGTGAAGCTGTCGTTCGCCGAGCTGGGGAACGGCACCGCGCCGGCCGCGCTCCGCGGGCCGCTCGGCCCCTCGATGCCGTGCGACTCTTCCAGGAACACCTTCTGCGTGCCGTGGCCGGGGATCACCCGCCACACCAGCAGCCCCTCGGCCGGCAGGTCGGCGTCCCACCCCGTCTTCTTGCGGTTCTCCAGCAGCAGGTACTCGCTGCCGTCCGCCTTCAGGGGCACCTTGAAGCACTGCGTCGCGTCGGTCTCGATGGGGGACAGGATCAACTTCTGCTTGACGCGGGGGTCCACCATCGTCGGCTTCAGCCAGCCGAGTTGTTCCTTGCTCCACGCGCTGAAGTGCTGCGGGCGGCCGTTGGGCAGTTGCTGGCTCATGGCACACCACACGCCGACCCCTTCCATGCCGGGCACTTCCGGGCGGGCGTACAGGTCGGGCAGGCCGAGCATGTGGCCGAACTCGTGGCAGAACACGCTGATGTTGGTCATGGTGCTGCCGCCTTCCTGAACGATGAAGTACGGCCACCGCTTGCCGCCGTGGCTGAAGCTGGCGCGGTGCGGCCAGTACAAGCCGCCGCGGGTGGTCTGCACCCGCCCGCCGGCGAACAGGAAGAACACCCCGTCGTAGTCCTTCATGGCGTCCTTGTCCTTCTTTTGCAGCACGTCCAGCGCCTCGTTCAGCAGGGCCGTCTTCTCCCGCTGGCTGGTGCCACTGCCGCTGCTGTAGTCCATCCGCTTCTTGGACACCTCGGCCCAGCCGACGAACTTCCCTTCCACCTTGAAGTTGTCGTAACTGATCTCCTTGAAGTAGTCGGCCATGCTGCCGTGGACCTTCTGCCCGGTGGCCGACTTGTCGGTGTATTTGCCGTCGCTGAACATGGACGCCTCCCAATCGGCGTCCTGGATCTTGTCGTTGTGCTTCACGTCCGCGTATTCGATGCCGACGACGGCCAGGCGGTACACCGGCTTCCGCCACGCGCTGGGCAGGCGGTCGTCCCAACTGGGGGCGCGGCCCGCGCCGCCCCGCCCGCCGCGGCTACTGCCGTCGCCGGCCATCACCGCCCGCACTTCCAACTCCTTCTTGCCTCGCAGCAAGGCCAGTTTCACCACCTCCCCCGGCTGCTTGCTGGCGGTCAGGTCGCGGACGCTCACGTCGGCATCGATCTTCTTCCCGTCGATGGCCAGCAGCACGTCGCCCACCTTCACCCCGGCCTTGTCGGCCCCGCCGCCCTCGGTGACGGAGGTGATCTCGACGCCGCCGGTCTTGAGCGGGTCGCCGGACTGGATGCCGATGAGCGCCCGCTGGGCG
>JBBRUO010000277.1:0-7682 GCA_038247725.1 Gemmatales bacterium | reverse complement strand
GGGCGGGTCTGTCTATACCCGGGGGGGGGGGGTGTTTTTTGTTTTGGGGGGGGCGGCGCCCCCCCCCCCCCCCCCAAGTTTTTGCGGGCCTGGGGGGTAGCCCCGCCCTCCCAAGAACACCTCAATCGTGGCCGCGTGCGGTTATATAATGCGATTATCCACGGAGTCGCTGCCATGACGACCATTTCGCCTTCCCCGTCGGAGTACGTTCGGAACCTGTCGGTTGAGGATCGCGGCGCGATGTTGGTCGCGCTGTTGAAGGACGCGATCCACACTCACGGCACTGATTGCGTCCTGCCAATCAACGACGACAACGGCGCGCGATTGGGGCAATACATCCCCGCGCCGCAAGCGAACCCGGAACGGCTGCGCGAGATTCGCGCCGCGATCACTCCGGACGACGACGCGGCCATGAGCCGCGCGCTCGCCACAACCGGGGATTCGGTCACGTTGGATCAGTTCTTGTCGGAGATGCGGGAGGGGGTGGAGTAGCCGACAGGCCGATCAGTTCGACCGTCCGTGAGCGGACGAGCGAGAGCCAGCGCGACTCGTCCGCGATGACGTACCGGACCCACGTCCCACCGCAGAGTTCCACCCAGAAGGTTTCCCGGCCGTCGGCGACATCGGGAACCGCGTCGGGCGGAAACCCACCGTGAGCGACAAGCCGTTCTTGCACCGTCCGGAAATACGTCTCCGCCAGAAGGCGGGCGTCGAGTGGGTTCGGCGAAAGCGACCGCACCCACCGCCGATACGGGTCGCGGAAGTTGCCGTGGACGGTGACGACCACTCTCGTGACTGGGGACTCCCGCGACCTTCCGTAAGATATCGAGAACCCGTGTCGCCGCCTCCTGCGAACCACGGCCGCTCTTTCCGTTCAACCAACTTTTCCGAACCCCTTCGCGCCATTTCCCACTCCAATACCGGTATTGCCTCCTCCCCTGCTGAGGTCTGACTGGTCATGGACTTGAACAAATACACCGAGCGCGCCCGCGACGCCGTGATGGGTGCCCAGAAACTCGCCGCCCGGCGGGACCACCAGACCATCGAAACCGAACACCTGCTCGCCGCGCTTCTCGAACAGGAGAAGGGCCTCGCGTCCGCCATTCTGCAAAAGGCCGGCGTCACGGCCGACGCCGTCGCGTCCAAGGTGGACCGCGAGTTGGACAAGTTGCCGCGCGTCACCGGCACCAGCGGGGCCACCGAGAACCAGCGGATCGGCCCCCGGCTGAACAAGCTGTTCGCCAACGTCGAAGGCGAGACGAAGAAACTCAAGGACGACTTCGTGTCCGTCGAACATCTGCTGCTCGCCATGACCGACGACAGCGGGGCGACCGGGCAAATCCTCAAAGAGTTTGGCGTCACCCGCGACCGCCTGATGAAGGCGCTGCAAGAGGTGCGCGGCGGCCAGCGGGTCACCTCCCAGAACCCGGAGGAGACCTACCAGGCGCTGGAAAAGTACGGCCGCGACCTGACCGACGCCGCCAAGCGCGGCAAGCTCGATCCCGTCATCGGCCGCGATGAAGAGATTCGCCGGGTGGTTCAAATCCTGTCCCGGCGGACGAAGAACAACCCGGTGCTGATCGGCGAACCCGGCGTCGGCAAGACGGCCGTGGTGGAAGGTCTCGCCCAGCGGATCATTCGCGGCGACGTGCCGGAAGGGTTGAAGGACAAGAAGATCGTCACGCTGGACATGGGCGCGCTCATCGCCGGGGCCAAGTTCCAGGGCGAGTTCGAGGAGCGGTTGAAGGCGGTGCTGAAGGAAGTGACCGGGTCCGACGGGCAGATCATCCTGTTCATCGACGAGTTGCACCTCGTCGTCGGGGCCGGGAAAACGCAAGGGGCGATGGACGCCGGCAACCTGCTCAAGCCGCCGCTGGCGCGGGGCGAGTTGCACTGCATCGGCGCGACCACGCTGGACGAGTACCGCAAATACGTCGAGAAAGACGCGGCCCTGGAGCGGCGGTTCCAGACGGTGTACGTGGATCAGCCGTCGGTCGAGGACACCATCAGCATCTTGCGCGGGTTGAAGGACAAGTATGAGGTTCACCACGGCATCCGCATTAAAGATGCCGCGCTGGTGGCCGCCGCCGTCATGTCGAATCGGTATATCGCGGATCGGTTCCTGCCGGATAAAGCCATCGACCTGATGGACGAGGCGGCCGCCAAGTTGCGCACCGAGATCGACAGTATGCCGACGGAGTTGGACGAACTCACGCGGCGGGTGATGCAACTGGAGATCGAGCGCGAGGCGCTGCGGAAGGAAACCGACACCGCGTCGAAAGACCGGCTCGCCAAGTTGGAGAAGGAGTTGGCCGACACGAAGGCCAACGCCGACGCGCTGAAGGCCCGCTGGCAGACCGAGAAGGACGCCGTGCAGAAGGTGCGGCACGTCCGCGAGCGGATCGACGAAGTGAAGCGACAGGTCGAGCAAGCCCAGCGGAACAACGACCTCACTCGCGCCGCCGAACTCATGTACGGCACCCTGCCGGACCTCCAGAAGCAACTGACCACCGTTGAGGAGGCGCAGGCGAACACCCCACACCGACTGCTCGCGGAGGAGGTCGGCGAGTCCGACATCGCCGCCGTCGTCGGCCGCTGGACCGGCATCCCGGTGAGCAAATTACTCGAAGGGGAGAAGGAAAAATTGCTGAACCTGGACCTGCACCTGCACAAGCGGGTGATCGGCCAGGAGGAGGCCGTGGACGCGGTGGCGAACGCCGTGGTGCGGTCCCGCAGCGGTCTCGGCGACCCGAACCGGCCGCTCGGCAGCTTCCTCTTCCTCGGCCCCACCGGGGTGGGCAAGACGGAACTGGCGCGGGCGCTGGCCGAGTTCCTGTTCGACGACGAGAAGGCGATGGTCCGCATCGACATGAGCGAGTACCAGGAGAAGCACAGCGTGTCGCGCCTCGTGGGCGCGCCGCCGGGGTACGTCGGGTACGACGAGGGCGGCCAACTGACCGAGGCCGTCCGCCGCCGCCCGTACTGCGTGGTGCTGTTCGACGAAGTCGAGAAGGCCCACCCGGACGTGTTCAACACGTTACTTCAGGTGTTGGATGACGGCCGCCTGACCGACAACCAGGGCCGCACGGTGGACTTCAAGAACGCCATCATCATTATGACCAGCAACATCGGCTCGCAACTGATCTTGCAATACAAGGGCACCCACATCGGCGACGGGTACGACCGCATGAAGGAGGCCGTCGTCGGCG
This sequence comes from Gemmatales bacterium, assembly GCA_038247725.1. Lineage (GTDB taxonomy): Bacteria > Planctomycetota > Planctomycetia > Gemmatales > Gemmataceae > JALHQU01. Next base: position 4,473 of record JBBRUO010000277.1, on the reverse strand, counting down.
AGATGCGGAAGTTCTTCCGGCCGGAGTTCCTGAACCGCGTCGATGAAACCATCGTGTTTCACGCCCTGCGCGAGGACCAACTCAAGCGGATCGTGGACATCCAACTGCGCGGGTTGCAGGCGCGGCTGGCGGATCGCAAGATCGCGCTGACGCTGACCGACGCCGCGAAGGTACATGTGGTGACGACGGGGTACGACCCGTCCCTGGGCGCGCGGCCGCTGAAGCGGGTGATCCAGCGGGAGATCGAGAACCCGCTGGCGAAACTGCTGCTGAAGGGTGAGGTGAGCGACGGCCAGACGGTGACGGTGGACAACGACCCGACGCTGGAGAAACTGGAGTTCCGAGAGGGGTGATCCGGCGAGCGGCATTGTAAATCCTTCCACGTGGAAAGATTTACAATGCCGATCAAGATCGTGTGGCCGTCGCGAGTTCGTGCACGGCCGGTTGGTCGAGCGTCTCCCCGACGGTCAGCCGGCACTTCTTCCGCTTCGCCCGCGCGGCCGTCAGCATCTCCGGGGCGCACGCCTCGCACGCCAGGTAATAGGTCTTCAACTCGTGGGTGGTGCCGTCGCTCCACCGGGCGGCGATCTTCACCTGTGCGGGCGTGGAGCAGCCGGGGGCGGAGCAAGTCACCGGGTACGGCGGCATGGGGGGCATGGGTTTAACTTGCCGGGAAGGGCACCGCGTCGCCGGCGATCTCGGCCAGGGCGTTCAGGGCGGCCCGCAGTTCGGCGTCCTTCTTGTTTCGCCCCCAGACGGGCGTGTACCGGTGACCGTCGATCTCGGCCGCCACCCAGAAACACTTGTCGTGTTCCGGCCCCTGCTCGTCCAGCACCACGTACCGGGGCGGGCCGCCGAACTCCTTTTGGGCCACCTGTTGCAGCCGCGACTTGGCGTTGTTCGACACCGCGTCGCCGGCCACCCGGTCGATCTCCGGGGCGACGAACTCCAGCACGAACGGCTTGGCCGCGTCGTACCCGCCGTCCAGGAAGATGGCCGCCACCAGCGCCTCGAACACGTCGGCGAGGATGTTCGGCGGCACCTCGGCGAACCCGGTCAGCCCCTTGCCCAGGAACAGGAAGTCGCCCAGGCCGATGTCCCGGCTGAAGTCGGCGCACGTCTTCCGGCTGACGACCACCGACTTCACCTTGGTCAGGTCGCCTTCCTGGTACTCCGGGAAGCGGGCGTACAGGAGTTCGCAGGTGACGAGGCCGAGGACGCTATCGCCGAGGAACTCCATCCGCTCGTTCGACGCCTGCCGGGTGTTCGCCCCGGACGTGTGCGTGAGGGCGGCGCGGAGCAACTCCGGCTTGCGGAAGGTGTACCCGATGGCGGCTTGGCAGTCGTCGAGGACGGCTTGCTCACGGGAGATCGGCACGGCTCGGGCCATGAGAAGGCACGCAGGAGGCGGGGCGAAGCGAATGAGTAGATTGTATGATCATACGGTAACAAGCGGCCCGCCGGAAGTCAACCGAGCGGTCGCGGCCGCCGCCCGAACGAGAAAAGCACCGGCCGTGCGGCCGGTGCTTCCGGGGGAACCCCAGGGGATCTCGTCGGTTACTTCGGCGGCGGCGGGGAGTTGTTCGGCGACACCCGCTTGATGAGCGAAGCCGCCAGCGCCTTGCGTTGGGCCGGCGACGCCTTCTGGATGTCGGCGAACCCCTTCTGGAGGATGTCCGCCTTGGCCGCGTCGTTCTCCCGCACCCCCTTAATCACGTCGTCGAACATGGCCGCCTCGCTCCCCAGCGGGTTCCCCTCGGCGTACCGGCTGAGGAACGAGATCGCCTGATCCAGCGGCGACATGACGATCTTGATCTCGACATCCGCCGGCTGAACCCGGCCCTCGCCCCCGCACCCGGCAACGCCGAGTGCGAGAGCGGACACCCCGACGGTCAACGCGCGCAACATGGTCCGTCCTCCTTCGTGGGGTGGGTTAGAAGTCGCCGAGCACTTGGCCGTCGGAGCAGTGGCCCAGTCGCTGCCACGTCAGCAGATCGACGCTGTTGCGGATGAACCGCACCGACCCGTCGCCGAGGACGGCGTTCACTCCGCCAGTGTGCATACTGCGGGCGGGGATGACGCCGCGGCCCCAGTCGTGCGCGCCGCCGGGGCAGCAGTTACCGCCGGCGCTGGGGAACTGCCAGTTCGGCGGGGCGGCCGAGTTGAACGCCGACTGGCCGGCCGGGTACCACAGGGGCATGGTGCCGTTGTTCGTCTTCAGGCCGACGGGGGCGTTGAGGGCGGCGGAGCCGATGGCGTTCAAGTCGGCCAGGGTCGGCCACGTCTGGTTGGAGGCGGAGTTGAACAGGCTGTCGCCGACGTAGAAGATGTCGAACGGGTAGCGGCCGGGGCCGGCCTGCTGGGTGGCGTTCGACCCGGACAGCAGTTCGGACGCCATCACCGTGTTCGTCAGGCCGTCGGTCACGTTCGCCATCTTCTGCGTGCGGGCCTGCTGGATCATGCCGTTCATCTGCCCGTCCCAGTTGGCGAACAACCGGCTGCCGTAGTTCCACCCGTAGTTCGAGCCGGGGCCGTCCCACCCGTTGTTATTCGTCCCCCGCGTCGGGGCGGGCGGCGACGACGGGCAGATGAACGTGTTGATCCTCACGTTCATCATGTTCCAGTAGAAGTTGCTCCAGTTGGTGCCGTTCCCCGAACCGGCGGCGACCCGCCCTTGCGGCGGCGCGTTCGGCGGCAGGACGGCCGCGTTGAACAGGTTACCCTGTTCGATGTACGGGAGCAGCCAGTAGTTGGCGCTGACCGCCTCCCACACCTGCACCCCGACTTGCTGCTGGTTGGCCGGGAAGAAGTTGTTCGCGTCGTGGTAGCTGTGCATGGCCAGGCCGAGCTGCTTCAGGTTGTTGCTGCACGACATGCGGGCGGCCGCCTCGCGGACCTTTTGGACCGCCGGCAGCAGCAGGCCGATCAGGATGGCGATGATGGCGATCACCACCAACAGCTCGATGAGCGTGAACCCGCGGCCTCGGCCGCGGCGGACGAATGGGGAGAGCATGAGACACCTGGGAGAAGAGGGCTGACTGAGCCGCGGAGGAAAGAGAGCGCGGCGTCATATCATCCTCGGTAGCTTAGCGAGTGTTTTCCGAGAAGGCAAACATTCCGTAAACACTCCTCCTTCACTCATAATCCGCCGTGGGCACGATCATTTTCCCGCCGTTCGCCGACGAACTCGCCCGGCACGGGCCGCACCGCCCGTGGGCCGGCACGCTACAGGCCGCGCGAGCGTATTGCGCGCGGGTGGCCCGCGGCCATTCCGAGAACTTCACCGTCGTATCGGTGCTGTTGCCCCGCCGGCTGGTGCCGCACTTCCACGCCGTGTACGCCTTCTGCCGGTGGGCCGACGACCTCGCCGACGAGACCGCCGGCGGGGACGAAGCCCTCGCGCTGCTGGCGTGGTGGCGGCGGGAGTTGCTGAGTTGCTACAACGGCGCGCCCGCCCATCCGGTGACGGTCGCCCTCGCGGAGACCGTTCGCCGGTTCGACATCCCCGCCCGGCCGTTTCTGGACCTGATCTCCGCCTTCGAACAAGACCAACGGGTGACGCGGTACGCCACGTTCGCGGACGTCCTCGACTACTGCGCCCGCTCGGCGAACCCCGTCGGCCGGCTGGTGCTGCACCTGTTCGCGTGTTTCGACGACCGCCGCGCGGCCCTCTCGGATGACGTCTGCACCGGCCTGCAACTGGCGAACTTCTGGCAGGACGTGGCCCGCGACCGCACCATCGGCCGGGTGTACCTGCCGCAAGAGGATCTGACCCGCTTCGGCGTTTCGGACGATGACTTGATGGAGAAGCGGGTCACGCCTGGGTTCCGTGAATTGCTGGCGTTCGAAGTGTCCCGCACGCGGGAGTACTTCGAACGCGGGGCGGAACTGCTGCCGCTGCTCCCGGCCGAGGCGCGGGTGGATGTCGAGTTGTTCGTCGGCGGCGGGCGGGCGACCCTCGACGCCATCGGACGCGCCGGGTTCGACGTACTGACCCGCAGGCCGACCGTGACCAAGTGGCGAAAGGCACGACTATTGATGCGGGCGGTGGCCGGCCGGGTGCGGACCGCGTGGTAACCCGCGTGCGGGGGGTGACGGCTCGTGGGAGGGTGAGGCACCCGCCGAACCGCCGACATCATTCACGGCTCCCGGCGACAGGTCTGGCAAGGCGGAAGACCTCAGAGACTGTGAATCTTTCGGTTGCGTTCGGTGGTCATCCTCTCGTCCCCCGTTCCCGTCGCCTGTCGGCTTCGTCCCGTGAGGCCGACGCGGCGACGGCGGAGGCCGTCGGACCCCGGTTCGCCCGCTCACGTCGTCGCCGCCAGCCGCTCGGCGCGCAGTCGCACCCCGCACGCCAGGTTGTGCGCCACCGCGAACCACATCGCCACCGCCTTCACCTTCTGCATCCCGCGAACCAGGAACTGCCGCAACCCCCGGTTCCGCGCCTGAGCGTTCACGCACTCGATCGTCGAT
>JBBRUO010000276.1:0-7701 GCA_038247725.1 Gemmatales bacterium | reverse complement strand
CTTCTGCGTCCGCCCGCGGGTGTGTTGTCAAAAACTTTACCCTTTTTCCCTGTTTTTCTTGTTGGTGGGGGCCATGGGTCCCCCCACTCGCGGGGGGGGGGCCCCCCCCCCCGGGGTTTTGGGCGGACTCCCTTCGATCCAGTACATTACACTCCGGCCGATTCTGACCGCGCGAAATCGCCGTGCCTTTCAATCCGGCCCCCTCACGCACGCCTTCACCTCGTCGCGGAACAGCCGTCGCAGTTTCTCGTGAACTTCTTCCGGTAGTGGCGGCAGGTCGCTGGCCTCGGCGTTCGCCTTCGCCTGGGCCGGGTTGCGGGCACCGGGGATCACCACGCTGACGGCCGGGAAGTCCAGGCACCACCGCACCGCCATCTGCGCCATCGTGAACCCCGGCGGCACCAACCTGCGGACCTTCTCGACGAACTCCAAGCCCGTCTCGAACGGCAGTCCGCCGAACGTCTCGCCGACGTTGAAGTTCTCGCCGTTGCGGTTCATCGTGCGGTGATCGTTCGCCGGGAACGTGGACGCGGCCGTGTACTTCCCGGACAGCAACCCGGACGCCAGCGGCAGCCGGACGATGACCGCGACCTGCTTCCGCTTCGCCTCCTCGAACAGTTCCGTCGCCGGGGTCTGGCGGAAGATGTTGAAGATCACTTGCAGTGACTTCATTCCCTCTTGTTGGAGACACACCTTCGCCTCCTCCATCGACTCGACGCTGGCCCCAAACCGGCGGATCTTCCCTTCCTTCTTCAACTGCCGCAACGTCTCGAACACCTCGCCCTGCTTCAGCCACTTGAGCGGGACGCAGTGCAGTTGCGTGAGGTCCAGCGCGTCCACGCCGAGCCGCTTCAGGCTGGCCTCGGTGTGCTGCCGCATGACCGCCGGCTCGAAGTTGGCGGGCATCCCCGGCGTGCCGAACCGCCCGCACTTGGTGGCGATGAACAGCGGGCCAGGCCGCTCCTTCAGGAACCGGCCGATGAGTTCCTCGCTCCGCCCCTGGCCGTACACGTCGGCCGTGTCCAGGAACGTGCTGCCGGCTTCCACCGCCGCGCGGAGGGTGCCGAGGGCGTCCGCGTCGGGTACGTCGCCCCACTGGTCGCCGCCGATCTGCCAGCAGCCGAGGCCGATCTCGGACACCTGCACCGGGTCGCCGTTGAAGTTCCGTAAATGCATGACTCGCCCCGTCGAAAGAATGAGAACTCGCCGACGTGATCCTACCCCCGGAAATCGGCCGGTGCGACGGAAATCCGACATCGGGGCGAATTCAAACAGGCTGTAAGATAGCCCCAGATGACACGGAATTCGCGCGGAGGTGTCGCCGATGATCGGGTTGCTCCAGGCGTTCGTCGAACAGGTCGGGCACATGGGCGTGAAGGGACTCGCCGAGGCGGTGCATCCGGCGGCGGGAAAAGCCGTGGACCTGTTCGGCGGGGTGTGGAAGCGGTGGCAACTGATCCGCCAACGGAAGCAGATGTGGGACGAGGTGGAGGCGATGGCGCGGATGACCGCCGCCCAAGTGGCCGACGAGGTGCGCGAGCAACTGAAGACCGCCATCCCCGACAACCCGGCCCTGCGATCCGAAGTCGAACTCTACCTGTCCCTCGCCCCCGTCGCGGTGCGGGCGAGTCTGAAGCGGCCGGCCGACCCGACCGGCCGCAGCGTGCCCGCCGAGTTCGGGTTGCGAAGCGAGACCGACCTCATCGAACTGTTCCCCGCCGGGGTGCCGCAGTTCCGTCCCGGTGATCCGCTGCCGGGATTGAGCAGTTGGACGCTGGTGGAACTGCTGGGGGCGGGCGGGTTCGGCGAAGTCTGGCTGGCGCGGAAGTCGTTCGGCAGCGACCAGCGCGCGGTCAAGTTTTGCACTGACCCGACGGCCCGCCTGTCACACCTGGAACACGAGTTGAAACAGGTGATGCGGCTGATGGAAGCCGGCGGGCACGACCACCTTGTTCCGCTTCACGAGTTCAACCTGACCGGCGACCGGCCGTGGCTGATGTACGAGTACGTCGGCGGCGGCACCCTGGCGGACGCCGTGATCGAATGGCAAACCCTGACAGCCGAGGCGCGGCTGGCGAACGCCGTCGCGTGCTTGCTTCAACTGACCGCCGCCGTCGCGCACTTGCACCGATTGAACCCGGCGCTGGTTCACCGCGATTTGAAACCGGCGAACGTACTGCGGTGCGGCAAGACCGGCCGCTTCCGCGTCACCGACCTGGGCCTCGGCGGGTCGGCGGCGGAGTACGAATTGAGCCTGGATTCGCGGGGCGGGCGGTCCCTCGCGGGTCGGCTGCCGTCGATGCTCGGCGGGTCGCACACGCCGCTGTACGCCAGCCCGGAGCAGCGGAAGGGCCACCCGCCCGACCCCCGCGACGACGTTCACGCGCTGGGGGTGATCGCTTACCAGATGTTGACGGGCCGGCTGGACGCCGGGCCGGGCGTGGAGTTAACCGACGACCTCACCGACGCCGGCACGCCCGTGGTGCTAATCGAGCTGATCCGCAAGTGCGTGGCGTCGAAGGCCGAGAAGCGGCCAGCGAACGCGGGGGCGTTGGCTACGGCGCTTTCGTTATTATCCCCCTCCCCCCTAACTCCCCTCCCGCCAGGGGAGGACGGAACCAGCGTCTTGTCCCCCCCTCCTCTGGCGGGTGGGGGGTTAGGGGGGAGGGGGAATGCATTTCAAGAAGCCAGGGTCGAAGAACAGTCACAAAGCCAGCAACAGCAAATCCAGTCGCTATTCCCGGCCCCGCACATGACTCGGCAACCATCCGAAGGGATGCCTCACGCCGACCTCCGCGTTCGCGGGAATTGGTGGTGGCGACCGCTCGGCAACGCCCGCAACGCCTGGGTCCAAGGCGGCAGCGCGATGACGAAAATGGATCTCGACCCGGCCCGCGAATATCGGCTGGAACTGTCGTCCACCGTGACGGACGGCGACCTCGCTCGGCTGGCGGAGTTGCGGAACGTGCCGACCTTCCGCCGGCTGGACATCAGCGGCTGCGCCAAACTCACCGCCGGCGGATTCGCCCACCTGCTGCCCCTGCAACGGATGGACTACCTGAACGCCTACGGCTGCACCGAACTGACCGACGCCGCGCTGCTGCCGATCTCCCGGCTGCTCGGCCTCGTGCGCCTGGACCTGATCCGCTGCAAGCGGATCACCGACGCCGGCCTCGCGCACCTGCCCGCGCTGGCGGAGCTGGAACACCTCGACCTGAGCGGGTGCGAGTGGGTGACGGACACCGGCCTCGTCCACCTCGCGCAGTTGCCCGCGCTGAAACACGTCGGCCTGCGGAACACCCAGGTGACGGACGCCGGCGCGGCCCGCCTGCTGCGGGCGATTCCGGGTCCGAGCGTGGACCGGTGACGGGTGATCCGTACTCATGTCGTTGAACGTCCCCGTCCTCAACCCGGTCCTCCATGCCACTCGATCTGCCGCCACTCCTCGCCGGGATCCTATTCGCCGTCGCCTGGGTCGGGCACACCTGCATCTGGGTGGCGCTGATGAACTTCCTGTTCGGCTGCCCCATCCCCAAGCTCTTCCTGAAGTCGTGGCGGTGGGTGACGGCCGCCCTCCTGTTCTCGTTCCCGCTGCTGCTACTGGTAGCCGAGGCCCGGCCGGTCCTGGCCTACCTCGCCGTTTGCCTGACGTTCGGCGGCGTAGTGTTCCCGGCGATCACGCTGTACCGGCGGTCGCGGAAACTGCCCGCCGAGGTGGCGATCACGGACACGAAATCATTCGACTTCTGGAAGACTCTCGGCCCGCCTTGCCTCGGCGACGGGACGCTTCGCGCCGCCACCCGCCTGCCGGGCAACGACATCTACAAGTTCGACATCACGACGATGACCGTGACGCTGCCGAACATTCCCGCCGCGTGGGACGGGCTGACGCTGCTGCTGGTCTCCGACACGCACTTCTACGGGACGCCCGGCCGCTGCTGGTGGGACGCCGTGTTCGACGAACTGGCCGCGTTGCCGACCCCGGATGTGGTGCTGCTGGGCGGGGACTACGTGGACACGGACGCGCACATCGAGTGGGTCGCGGCGCTATTCGGCCGGTTGAAGTGGAACAAAGCCGGGTTCGCCATCCTCGGCAACCACGACATCCTCCACCGGCCGGAGCGGGTGCGGGACGGGTTGCGGGCCGCCGGCTACGAGGTGCTCGGCAACAGTTGGCAAGAGGTGACGATTCGCGGCGAGCAATGCGTCGTCATCGGGCACGAGGGGCCGTGGTTCAAGCCGCCGCCGGATTTGAGCGACGCGCCGACCGGGGTTTTTCGGCTGTGCCTCAGTCACACGCCGGACAACCTCTATTGGGGCGTGCGGAACGGCATCGACTTGATGCTCGGTGGGCACACCCACGGTGGTGGCGTTGTGTTCCCGGTGGTCGGGCCGATCTTCACGCCGAGCAAGTTCGGCCGACGGTTCGACCTGAACGCCTACAAGAAGGACGGAACGCTGATGGTGCTCAGCCGGGGCCTCAGCGGCAAGGAACCGGTCCGGTTCCGCTGCCCGCCGCAAGCGGTGCGGATCGTGTTGCGGACGGGGTCGCCGGATGCGAGTTGAGGACGAGCGACGGAATCGCTCGGGTACGGGCGGGACCGACGAAGCGTCAGCGAAAACAGCGCAACCCCCGGACTTGCCAGGGGTTGCGAGGAGTGGGCGATGCAGGATTTGAACCTGCGACTTCGTCCGTGTGAAGAACGCACTCTACCGCTGAGTTAATCGCCCGTGTGCCCGAAGTGGTTCGTCCTTCGGGATGTCTTGATATCAGACGCGAGTCGTGCCGTCAAGGTTCACACGCGCGGCGGCAGGTTACTGGTCGGAGCCTCCGGGGCGTCGTCGAACCGCGGGGCGGAGGTGGACGGCGTTACCCGCTGCGGCGGCTTGACCGGCTCCGGGTCGATGGAAGCGGCGGCGGACCGCCCGCCCGAGTTGATTTCCTCTTCCATTCCGCCGATGCCCTTTTTGAACTCCACGACCGTCTTGCCCAGCGACCGCCCGATGTCCGGCAACTTGCGGCCGAACAGCAACACGCCGAGGAGCAACAGCAGGATGATTTCCTGGAAGCCGAGACCGAACATGACCGTCCTCCGATTCGAATGGGAGACCTGAAACCGTCTACGGGAGGAGGTTGAAGGTAACCCACCCGGCGGGTGACACCCGAAGGTGCCAACGTCAATATACCCCCGACACCCGCATACGGGCAAGCGCCGCGCCGACTTTTTCGCCCGCCGCTCCACACCACGGCCCGGCCCGACCTGACGCCGCGCGGGTGACGGAACCGGCCAAGGCCTCCGGACGAGCGGTTTCGCTGGGAGACATCCCGAAAAACGCTTCCTCGGGTGTGCCACTGGAAGTAGGTAGTCAGGCGGCGAGGGTGTTCCAGTATTCGGCCCACTCGGGGGTGTCGGACATCGCCAGCAACTCCACCAGCGGACCCAGTTCCCGCCCACCCGCCACCGCGCCCCGGTCCGCTTCAACCGCAGATTCACCCGATGCTTGATCGTCCCCACCACCGACCCGCCGCCGATCGCGTGCCCCCGACGCAACCGCGCCGCGTAGCGCTACCGATCCCGGTGGCCGGTCAGGGGAAGCCGCTGAAGGTGGTGGCCGACCAGCGCTGCACCCCGACGTACACCGCCGACCTGGCCGACGCCATCGCCCAACTGCACTCGAAGCGCGTCACGGGCCTCGTGCACGCGACGAACGACGGGGCCACGACGTGGCACGAGTTCGCGGCCGAAATCTTCCGGCAGTCCGAGGTGACGGCGGACCTGACCGCGATTTCCTCGGCCGAATTCGGTGCCCCCGCCAGCCGGCCCGGATACAGTGTGCTGGCCTGCCCCCGACTCGCGGCGGCTGGCGTCCGATGCGCTCCTGGCAGGAAGCACTCGCGGCGTACTTGCAAGAGCGGGCGAAGAAATGACCCTGACCGACATGACATGGCCGGCGGTGAAGGCGCTTTCGCCGGATACCCCCGTGGTGTTCCCCGTCGCGGCCTTGGAGCAGCACGGGCAGCACATGCCGCTGTTCACCGACTCGCTGCTGATGGGCGAAGTCGTCCGCCGCGTGGCGGAACTGGAGCGGTTCCGCGACAAAGTGCTGTTCGCCCCGCTGCAATGGCTCGGCAACTCGGACCACCACCTGGATTTCCCCGGCACCCTGTCCGCCCCGCCGCGTGTGTACATCGACCTGTTAAACGGGCTGATGGAGAACTTCCTCCAACGCGGCTTCAAGCGGCTCCTCATCATCAACGGGCACGGCGGGAACGACGTGCCGGGCAAGCAAGCGATCTTCGAGACCCGGCAGAAGCACCGAAGCCGCTCCGACTTGCTGCTACTCTTCGCCACCTACTGGCACCTGGCGACACCCACTGACACCGCGTTGACACAGTCCGAGATGGGTCACGCCTGTGAGTGGGAAACGTCGATGATGTTGCGCATACGACCGGAGTTGGTCGGCGATATCTCCCATGTTGAAGAGGTGCCGTTCGGCAACCCGTTCCTGCCGGCGACGCGCGGGTGGGTGATGCCGGATCGCAGCGCCCCCGGCCACATCGGCAATCCGCGCGCGGCCACCGCCGAGAAGGGCGAGCGGCTGTTCGCCACCTTCGCCGGCGGCTTCGCCGACCTGCTCGACCGCGTATTGGCCTGGGACGGCCGAAGTTGGAACGGATGACCGACACCCCGAAAACGCCGGCCTGGACGTGGTGGGTGTGCGGCTTGCTGCTGATGGCCACCGCCATCAACTACATGGACCGCCAAACGTTGGCGAACGTGTCGCTACGGGTGATGACGGCGTTGGAGTTGTCGAAGGAGGAGTACGGCGATCTGGAATTCGCCTTCGGCTGGTCGTTCGCCGTCGGGTCGCTGCTGTTCGGTTTCTTGGCCGACGCGGTGAACGTCCGCTGGCTGTACCCGGCCGCGCTGGTCGGCTGGTCGGCCGCCGGCATCCTCACCGGGTTCGCGTCCAACTATTGGGAACTGCTGGCCTGCCGCAGCGTGCTGGGCGTGTTTGAAGCCGGGCACTGGCCGTGCGCGCTCGTCACCATTCAGCGGTTGCTCGCCCGCCCGCACCGGCACCTGGGCAACAGCGTTCTGCAAAGCGGCGCATCCATCGGCGCGATCCTGACGCCGCCCATTGTCCTGGGCATCCTCCGCTGGGCGGACCCGGCCGAGCCGTTCCGGTTCGGGTTGCAGTCCGCCGCCGGCGGGTGGACGGTGCTGCGGAACCCGGTGCCGCCGGTGTGGAACCTGCCGTTCTTCGTCGTCGGGGCCGGCGGGTTGGTGTGGGTGCTGTTGTGGCTGGTTTCGGTGCGAACCGCGAACCTGGCGAAGCCGCCCGAATCGGACTCTTGGGAGGGCGAGGCACCCGCCGAGCCGGGGAATCCAACGGCTCGGCGGGAGCCTCGCCCTCCCAAGAAAGCGTCGTCCGTCTGGTCCCACCTGTGGGACCGGCGGGTGCTGGCACTGTTCCTCATGGTGGCGTCGATCAATTCGACGTGGCAACTGGTCCGCGCCTGGCTGCCGGCCATCTTGCAGGACGGTCGCGGGTACACCGAGGCCGACGCGCTGTGGTTCAACTCGGCGTACTACATCGCCACCGATGTCGGCTGCCTGGTGTCGGGCGGTATCGCCGTCTGGCTGGCCCGCCGGGGCATGAATGTTCATACCGCGCGATTGAGCGTGTATACAGGCT
>JBBRUO010000275.1:0-7704 GCA_038247725.1 Gemmatales bacterium | reverse complement strand
GTGGCCTTCGCCACGCTGTTCGCCCTGGCCCCGACACTGGTCAGTTTCGTGGTGTACTTCTGCGGCTGGCATTCGACACGGGAGTTGATGGAACTGGCCCGCCGAGCCGACCCGGCGAGCCCGTGGAGGGGGTTGCGAAGGGTCATGGCGGCGGCCGCCCCAATGGCGGGGTTGGCGGTGGCGGCAACATCCTTAGCGGCGTGGTGGTTTGCCGGCGACCGCGAGCTGCAGCCGGTGATGGTTCAAGCGGTGTTTATCGGGCTGAGCGCGGTGGCCGTGCCTCACATCCTGCTCCACGCAGTCGCTAGTCGGTTTGGCGATGATCCGTTTTCCGGATCATCCGGAGTCCTGCGGCACGGTTCACATTCCGAGAGAGCCTTGGCGTGAGTCAGCTTGACTACATCATCGTCGGCGGGGGGCTTCAGGGCGGCCTGATTGCCTTAGCGTTGCGGCAGCGCCAGCCACGGGCTCGCGTTACGGTCATCGAACGCGGGCGACGGCCCGGCGGCAATCACACTTGGTCGTTCCACGCCGGCGATCTGCCGCCGGATGCGGAACCATTCGTTCGGCCGCTGATTGCCGCGGAGTGGCCGGAGTACGTCGTTCGCTTCCCAAAATTCACCCGCCGGGTATCGACTCGGTACGCTTCGATCCGATCGGAACAACTCGCGGACGCGGTGGAAAATTGCGGGTGCGAACTGCGGACGGCGACGGACGCCGAAGTGATCGATGGCAACCGGGTACGGTTGGACGACGGAACGGAATTGGAAGCTCTGTGCGTGATCGACGCTCGCGGTCCGGCGGTGGGCGAGTACCTGGGGGCCACTGGGTACCAGAAGTTTTTGGGATTGGAGATCGAGACCGAACGCCCGTGGTCGGAACTAGTGCCGACGGTGATGGACGCGACCGTGCCGCAGGACGACGGCTACCGCTTCCTGTACACGCTACCCTTCGCCCCCCACCGAGTGCTGGTCGAGGATACCTACTTCGCCGACGGCCCGCAGCTTGACAAGTCACTCCTCCGCGGTCGAGTCTCCGACTACATCGAGTCGCGGAATGTTGGCCAATGGAACATTGTGCGCGAAGAAGCCGGCGTTCTGCCGATGCCCTGGGCCGGTGGACCGATCACGGTCCAGCCGACCGGGCCGTTGGTCGCCGGGTATGCGGGCGGGTGGTTCCACCCGGCCACGGGGTACTCGTTCCCGCTGGCGGTACGGTTGGCGGTGGCGGTGGCTAATACCTCGCCGAAGGACGCTTCCGCCGCGGCGGCAACACTCGCCCGGCGGTTCGCCCCGCGGCAGCAGTTCGCCCGCTTCCTGAACCGCCTGCTGTTCACGATGGTTGTGCCCGACCAGCGCTGGCAGTTGTTCCGACGGCTGTACCGCTCGCTGCCCGACCCACTGATGAGCCGGTTTTACTCACTGCAATTCGGGGCAGTGGACGCCGCCCGCATGGTGGTCGGCTGGCCCCCGCCCTTGGATCTCTCCCGGCTCATCCGCCGACCGGAGGCGCAACCATGCTCGTCGCAAACGCTGTAAGCCCACCACGCGTGACCACGGACCCGCTGGTCGCCCTGCTGCGGCAGATTCGTCCAGCCCCGCAGGGAGTGCCCGCGTCACTCTGGGAGGCAGCACTGTTCAATCCAGTGGCGGATTTCCTGAACCGTCCCGGCAAGCGCTTCCGCGGTCGACTTGTGTCGTTGGCGTGGTCTCTGGTTGGCCGCGACGACGACCCGCCGCCAGAGTTGCCGCTGCTGGTGGAGTTGTTACACGCCGGGTCGCTCGTCGTCGATGACATCGAAGACGGTTCAATCCAACGACGGGGGCGGTCGGCCCTGCACCGGCTCATCGGCGTGGCTGCGGCCTTGAACATCGGCAATTGGCTTTATTATTGGCCTCAGACACTACTCAAAGGCCTCGACCTCCCGGCGGCGACCGAGTTGGAACTGCACCGCCTCTGGGCGGACGCGGTGCGGGTGTGCCACGAGGGGCAAGCGCTCGACCTGACCGCCCGTATCGGCGACCTGCACCCGACGGACGTCATCTCCGTCTGCCGCGTGGTCAGCGAATGGAAGACCGGAACACTCATGGGCATGGCCGCCGAGTTGGGGGCGACCGCCGCCGGGGGCGACGCCGAGGTGATCGCGGCGGTTCACACGTTCGGCATCCGCGTCGGCGTCGGACTGCAAATGCAGAACGACCTCGGCGAATTGACCGGGGCGGCCGGGCCGATCAAGCATCCCGAAGACCTCGTCCATGGCCGCATCACATGGCCATGGGCGTGGGCCGCCGAGCGCCTACCGGCCGCCAAGTTCGACGCCCTCCAGATCCGCGGCGCGAAGCTGGCCGCCGGATCTGGCGACGCTGCCGCTCTCGCCCGAGACCTGCTCGCCGCGCTCGGCCCGGACCCGGTCGGGCCGGTGCGGGCCGCATTGGCCGAAGCCTACCGCGACTTGGCCGCGGCCGTTGGGCCGCACTCGGAACTGGCCAACGTCCGCGTCGAACTGGATCGCTTGATCCGAAGCTGAGCCGAACACCCGAGGATGCCGATGGCGACCGAGACCATTACCGAGACCACGTCCGAGACCACGACCGAGACGTCGGCCAAGCCGATACCGGAGCCGATGGTGAGCGATCGCGCGCGAACCATTATCACCCGCGTGTTCCGGCTCCTGGAGGACGTGATCTTCGTCGGTTTGGGGGTTGTGCTGGCCGGTACCGCCTTGTATCTGCTGGCCGCCGCCGCCGGCCACTTCGGCAAGCACCTATTCGCCCTCACTCTCACCGGTGAGGCGGTCATCAAACTCATTGAGGAGCTGCTGCTGGTGCTGCTGGTGGTCGAAATCCTGTATACCGTGCAGGTGTCATTTCGGGAGCACACCTTGGCCCCGGAGCCGTTTCTTCTCATCGGGCTGATCGCCGGCATCCGCAGGGTGCTGGTCATCACGGCCGAGCTGGCCGAGCCGGCCATCATGTCGGACGTCGTGTTTCAACACCTCATGATCGAGCTGGGGGTGCTCACCGGCCTGATTGTCGCCTTGGTGCTGTCGGTCATGATGCTCCGACGGCGGTACCATTCGCCGGAGGCGGCTCCCAATGCGTGATGTGCGGGCAGCGGTTATCGGCAGCGGGTTCGGGGGGCTGGCGGCGGCCGCCCGCTTGCAAGCTCTGGGCGCTCATGTCACTTTGTTTGAGGGCCGCGACAAGCCGGGCGGCCGAGCCTACGTGTACGAAGACCAAGGGTTCACGTTCGACGCCGGGCCGACGGTTATCACCGCCCCGGAGTGCTTAGAAGAGGTCTTCGAAGCCGCAGACCGCAAGCTGAGCGACTACGTCGAACTCCTGCCTGTCAGCCCCTTCTACCGCCTGATCTGGCCGGACGGCACGCGGTTCGACTATGTCGGCGAGGCGGGTGCTCTCGAGGAACAGATCCGGCGCATCAGTCCGGGTGACTTGGATGGGTATCGCCGGTTCCACGCTTACACCAAGAAGGTATTCGCCAAGGGCTACACCGAACTCGGCGCGACGCCGTTCCTCCGATTCTGGGACATGGTGAAGGTCGCCCCGCACCTGGCGGCGCTGCGGGCCGACCGCAGCGTGTACGCCACCGTCAGCCGGTTCATCAAGAGCGAACACCTGCGGCAGGCGTTCTCGTTCCACCCGCTGCTGGTCGGCGGCAACCCGTACCAGACAAGTGCCATCTACACGCTGATCCACCACCTCGAACGCGAGTGGGGTGTTTTCTTTCCGAAGGGCGGCACCGGGGCGCTGGTTCGCGGGCTGGCGAAGCTGCTCACCGACTGCGGCGGGGAGGTCCGGCTGAGCAGCCCGGTTCGCCGAATCACCGTCGAAGGCCGGAAGCATCACGTGACGACCGATGCCGGTACGGAGGCATTTGATGTCGTTGTGTCGAACGCCGACCTGCATCACACCTACGCCAATCTGTACCGCGACGAACCGCGGGCGAAAGCGCCGGCTCGCCGACTGGAACGGATGACGTGGTCGATGTCGCTGATGGTGATCTACTTCGGCACGCGGGTGCGGTACCCCGACCTCGCCCACCATACCATCTTGTTCGGTACGCGCTACAAGGGCCTGCTCGACGAGATCTTCCACGGGCACCAAGTGCCGGACGACTTCAGCTTGTACCTGCACGCCCCGACGGTGACGGACCCGTCGCTCGCCCCGCCCGGCGGGGAGGCGTTCTACGTCCTTAGTCCGGTGCCGCACTTGGGTCAGGCCAACGTGGATTGGGACACGTTCGGGCCGATCTACGCCGACCGCATCTTGGAAGCTCTCGAGGCGCACCTGCCCGGCCTACGGGCGAACATCGTCACCCGACGCATCTTCACACCCGAAAACTTCCGCACCGAGCTGAACGCCTTCCACGGGTCGGCGTTCTCCGTGGCCCCGCTCCTGACGCAGAGCGCGTACTTCCGCCCGCACAACCGCGACGCGAAGATTCCGGGATTATATTTCGTCGGCGCCGGTACCCACCCCGGAGCGGGCGTGCCGGGCGTGGTGAACTCCGCGAAGGCGACTGTTGGGTTGATCGAGAAGGATTTCGAATTGCTGCCCTCAGAACGGACGAACTGATGCCTCAACTATTTCTCGGCGCCGACTGGCCGACGCTGACAGCCGCTGCCCAAACGCTAGTGCCCGAAGCTTTCGCCGAAGATGACGGCCACCCGCTCAACCTGCTGGAAGGTCGGTGGGGCGACCGGGGCCGCCGCAAGCCAACCCTGTCGCCGGTGAACGGCCGGCCGCTCGGCAGCTATCCGATGCTCGACCTCGAAGCCGCTCGCCGTGCGGTGCACTTCGCTGCGGTACAGGCCCCTAGCTGGGCCTCCGTGCCGTTGACCGAACGTCGCCAGCGGGTGGCCGACTGCCTGGTCCAATTGAGGGCGGCCCGCGATCTGCTCGTGTACCTCCTGGTGTGGGAGATCGGCAAGACGGTGAAGTCGGCCGGGGCCGACGTAGATCGCTGCATCGATGGCGTCGAGTGGTACTTGGGGCAGGTGGAAGAGATGTGTGCGGGTCGACGGCCGGTCGGGGTGGTGTCGAACATCGCCTCCTGGAACTATCCGCTGTCGGTGTTGTTCCACTCCGTGCTGGTGCAATGCCTAGCCGGCAACGCGGTGGTATCCAAGACGCCGACCAGCGGCGGGTTGCTGGCCCTCACCGTCTGCCATGCGTTGGCCCGGCGGTGCGGATTACCGGTCACATTGGTGTCCGGATCCGGAGGCCAACTGAGCGACGCCTTGGTTCGCAACGAAGGGATCGACTGCTTGGCGTTCGTCGGGGGCAAGACGCACGGTCGGGACGTAGCCGCCGGGTTGTACGACCGGGACAAACGCTACATGCTGGAGATGGAAGGGGTAAACGCCTACGGCGTCTGGGAGTTCAGCGACTGGGACGGGCTGGCCCGGCAGATCAAGACGGGGTACGAATACGGCAAGCAGCGGTGTACGGCCTACGTCCGGTTCGTCGTCCAGCGGAACCTGTTTCCCCGGTTCCTCGAGATGTACCTTCCCGTTGTCCGGTCGCTGCGGATCGGCCACCCGCTGCTGGTGAACAACCCCGGCGACCCGCCGCCGGACTTGGACTTCGGCCCGCAGATCAGTGCCGGCAAGGTCGAAGAACTGAACGGGATGGTGGGCGAGGCCATCGGGGCCGGAGCGGTGCCATTGCTCCGCGGCGAGCTCGACCCGGCCCGCTTCTTCCCGGATCAAGACACCTCCGCATACTTTGCCCCCGTGACCCTGCTCGGTGTCCCCCGTAACTGCCGGCTGTACCACCACGAGCCGTTCGGCCCGGTGGACACTATCGTGTTGGTGGACCGGGTTGAGGAGTTGGTGGCGGAGATGAACGTCTCCAACGGAGCACTGGTGGCGTCCGTGGCGACCGACGACCCGGTCGTCGGCCAAACCATCGCTGGGGAACTGCGAGCGTTCAAGGTCGGCGTCAACCGGATGCGCTCCCGCGGCGACCGGGCCGAATCATTCGGCGGTATCGGCCAGTCTTGGAAGGGATGCTTCGTGGGCGGCGAGCACTTAGTCCGAGCGGTTACCGTCGGCCCATCCGGTGAGCGACTGGCCGGCAATTTCCCCGATTATACCTCGGTGCCGGAGGCCCGCTGAACATGGACGAGCGAGCGATCATCCGCCGGCATTCGAAGAGTTTCGCCATGGCCGCCCGGCTGTTGTCGCCGGCTGTCCGCGGTCACGCCGAGAAGCTCTACGCTTGGTGCCGCTACGCCGACGACGCTATCGACCTCGCCCCGACACCGCTGGCCGCCGTAGTCGCGCTCGCGGACTTGCGAGCCGACCTTGACGCCATCTACGCTGGCAGACCAGTGAACTCGCCGGCCGGGAAGATGCTCGCCACCGTGGTGTCCGACATCCGCCTACCGCGGGAGTATCCGGACGAACTGCTGGCCGGTATGGCGATGGACGCGGCCGGCACTCGGTACCGCACGCTCGACGAACTGCTGCTCTACTGCCACCGCGTGGCCGGCGTGGTGGGGCTAATGATGTGCCACGCCATGGGAGTGGCCGACGAGCGGGCGGCCGTTCCCGCCGGGCACCTGGGCATCGCCATGCAACTGACGAACATCGCCCGCGACGTGGCCGAAGACTGGTCCCGCGGCCGGCTTTACCTGCCGCTCGATTGGCTCAGCGGCGAACCGCCGCAAGACCGCCCGCTCGAGGACGCGACCACCGCCCCGGTCGTTCGCCGGCTCCTGGACGTGGCGGATCGCTACTATGCATCGGGCGAAGCGGGGCTGATCCACCTCGACCGCCGGAGTCGGCTGGCGGTGCGGGTGGCCCGCACGGTGTACGCCGAGATCGGCTCGGAGGTGCGGCGGGCGGGGTGTCACCCGTCGGCCGGCCGTGCCGTCGTGTCGAAGGCGCGTAAGCTGCGGGCCGTGGGCTCCGCCGTCTGGCAGGCCTGTACAGAGCCCCAGACCCCGCGTGTCACCCCGCCGACAAGTGTGTGGGGCTTCCGGCCCCTCGACGAATGGCCAAGAGAAACGATTCCCTTTCCCCTTTCGGAGACGACCATGAATGGCTCGCGAGATTCCATGTATTTGGTGACGTTCGGCCTAGCTCTGGTGCTGCTCATGTCCGCGGTGCTGTTCGTGTTCGTCGGGCTGAACCCGAAGCAGGAGGAGTACAGTTACCTGCCGTGGCTCTACTCTGGCCTGAGTGCGGTCGGCAGCGTCGTGTGCTGGGTTGTGTCCGGTCGCATGGGTCGGACCACCGGAGCACGAGGTGAAATGCCCCACGCGGCCGAGACAGTGGTCGTTCGCAACCCGTGACAACCTCGCCTAGCGTTCAGACCGGATGGGCTTCGGAAACGGCCCGAGGGCACCGACCCTCGTATTCGCCCACGAACGTCCTTCGCCGTCAGGTGACCATGCCTGCGCTTCCCCCAAGCCGATCGCGTTGTAGTAGTTCAATATGGGTGTCGAAGCCCGGTACGACGGGGACGTCGTCTCGTACGCCAGCTGGATCGGCTCGGTGGAGACGAGTTTCAAGAAGGCCTCGGCCGCGGCGGCGCCGTCGTTCTTCGCGGCGCCGTTTGAATTGGTCACGACTTCTTTCGCCGAGCGGAACGCGAAGTAGCCGCAGAGGCGCAGTCCGCGATGAGCAGCAGCAAGATTGGACCGTTGCTCTTGTTCTGTTTCTTCGCGCGGCGCCAT
>JBBRUO010000274.1:0-7708 GCA_038247725.1 Gemmatales bacterium | reverse complement strand
CAGAACCGACCGCATGGGGCGACACTTGTTGATGAGCCATTCCTAAGGCGTTCGGCGGGAGGAATTCTCCCTCCGCCGATGCGCGGTTGGTCTTCAGCCCGAAGGGCTGTCTCCTCCAGCCCAGGCCGGAGGAGACAGCCCTTCGGGCTGAAGCGGGATGCGGTCCCATTCCCGCCTAACAGCGGGCGGGCCGCCGCCGCTCACCCGCGGGGGATGCCGGCGGCGGCCATCAGTTTGTCGGTCGCGGTGTACGCCTCGGCCACCCACTCGCCGATCTTCGCCGGGTCCGGCGAATACTCCAGCTCGATGCTCATCGCGCCGATGTCCAATTTGGCGATCTCCGTCAAATACGGGCCGAAGTCCACCACCCCGCGGCCGGGCGGCAGGTCGCCGTGGACCTTCCCGTCGCAGTCGCTGATGTGGACGTGGATCGCCTGGCCGGCCAGTCGCCGCAGGTCTTCTGGTTGGGAGTGCGCCAGCGCGAGGTGTGAAATGTCGATGTTCGCCTTCACCGCCGGGTGCGCCACCTCGTCGAGGAACCGCGCCATGTTCGGCACGTCGTTCAGCAGGGACAGTTTGAACGGCTCCAGTTCCAGGGCGATCTTCAGGCCCAGGTTGGCGGCGTAGTCGCCCAGCGTCTTCAGGTGCGTCACCCCGGTCGCCCACTGCTCGGCCGGCGGGATCACCTGCCGCTCCCAGATGTACTCGCCGAGGACGAGAAGCAGGTTCTCGGCGTCCAGTTCGTGGCACAGGTCGAGGTACGCCTCACAGCGGTCGAGGTGGAACCGCTGCACACTGGGGTTGAAGTCGATCAGGCCGACGGCGACGCACGCCACGGACACGATCGGCAGCCCGACCGTCTCGCACGCGGTGCGGATCAGCCGCCGCTCCCGGGCGTCGATGTCGAGCGGGTCGGCGAAGATGTCGATGCTGTCGAAGCCGAGCCGCTTGGTCTCGCGGATGCCGTGGGCGGTGTCCCGCCCGGCCTGCGCCCACGCCGAGTTGATGAGGCCGAGTTTCATGCGCTGGGTCTCCGACCTACCGGTTGGGTAACGGTTACTGTACTTTGGGTAGGTTCACGAGGCGAGGGAGTAGGACCATGATCGACGGCGCGGCTTTGTGGAAATGCCTCACCATCTGGGGCGTCATCATCGGCTCCGGGTTCGGGCTGCCCATTCCCGAAGAGATCCCCGTCGTGACCGGCGGCGTGCTGGTCGGCAAATCGGACACCGATGTCGCGGAGGCGCTGGAAAAGGGGGAACCGCCGCCCAGCCACATCCCGTGGTGGCTGATGCTGCCGGGGACGATCATCGCCGTCGTGATCGGGGACAGCGTGCTGTACTTCGGCGGGCGGTGGTTCGGCCCGCGGTTGCTCCGCTCCACGTGGTTCCAGCGGAAGATCATGCCCCCGGACGCCCTCGCCAAGATCGCGGACCAGTTCCACAAGCGGGGGGTGATGATCCTGCTGGCCGCGCGGCTGACCCCCGGCGTGCGGATGCCCGTGTTCCTGTCCGCCGGCATGTTGCGGATGCCCGTCTCCCGCGTCCTCCTCGCCGACGGGCTGTACGCCATCCCCGGCGTCAGCCTGCTGTTCTGGCTCGGCTACCTGTTCACCGACAAGTTCCTGGCGGCGCTGAAGGCGGCCGAGGAGTACCGCCCGTGGGTGATCGTCGGCGTCCTGACGGTGGTCGCCCTGGTCGTCGTGTACAAGCTGTTCTGGAAGCGGAAGTTGTCCACCGGGGACATGGCCGACGTGCCCGGCATCATGAAGCCGGTCGGGGCGGTGACGCACGCCATCGAGCAGGGCATCGAGCGGACGATGGAGACGGGGTACGCGGCCGCCGCCAAGGTGGTGGACGTGGTGACGCACCCACTCGGCCGGGAAAAGGAGAAGCTGCAGGGGCACGCCGAGACCCCCAAGCTCGGCGAAGAGACGCCAATCCCCCCGATCAAATGAGATCGTCCTTTCGCGGGTTCCCATCATGTGCGGACGCCTCACCATCACCCTGCCGCCGGAGGAGCTGGCACTCCAACTGGGCTTCGACCCGGACGCGCTGAAGGGCCTCACGCCCCGGTACAACGCCGCCCCCAGCCAACTGTTGCCGGTGCTGCGGCTGAGCGCGGATCGTCAGCCGGAAGTGGTCGCCCTGCGGTGGGGGCTGATCCCGACGTGGGCGAAGGCCGGCACGGGGGTCGCCGTCGGCGTGGTGAACGCCCGCGCCGAGACGGTCGCCGACAAACCCAGCTTCCGCGAAGCCGGCGATCGGCGGCGGTGCCTGATCCCGGCCGACGGCTTCCTCGAATGGGAGCAGATCGCCGGCAAGAAGCAGCCGCACTGGTTCCGGCTACGGGGCGGGGAGCCGTTCGCCTTCGCCGCGCTCTGGGAGCCGCCCGCGCCGGCCGCCAAGCACCCGGACGGCACCGTCACCATCCTCACTGTCGAAGCCACCGCCGACCTCCGCGACTACCACGACCGGATGCCCGCGATGCTCCGCCCGGACCGATTCGCCGACTGGCTCTCCGCGCCGGATTGGGAATCGGCCCGCGCGGTGCTGACGCCGTGGCCGGAGGGATCGGTCACGCACCACCCCGTCAGCGCGGCGCTGAACTCGCCGTCGGCCGACCGGTCCGACCTGCTCCGCCCCGTGGTGGCCTCGCTGTTCGATTGATGCCGTCGAACCAACGGCCTGATCCGCCTCCAGCCACGCCCCGTGCCCGACGAACCGGAACGACCCGTCCAGGCCTCCCACTTTCGCCGTCGTCTGACCCCACTCGCCCGAATCGCCTCCGCCGCCCGAATCCGCCCGCTCGATACCACCCTTCGAGAGGTCCGATTCCCCCAGGGCGATACCAATGCGCCGCGCGGCCTGGACGCTGTTGACCGCTACCGCCGCCGGGTGCGCCGCACCCCACGCGATCCGCTCGTCCGAACCCGCCGTGGTGGTCGCCCGCGGCGCGGAACCGGAGGCGGCCGAGGCCGATCACTTCACCCGCGCGGCCGAGTGCCTGGACCGAGGGGACGACGCCGGCGCGGTGACGCACCTGACCGCGCACGTGAAGGCGTACCCGGACGCCGTGATGATCCGCGCGCACCTCGCGGAGTTGCACTTCAAGCTCGGCGAGGCGGGGAAGGCTCAGCCGCACTTCGCGCGGTTCGTCCGGGACGCGGCCGGCATGAGCGGCGCGGCCGGCCGGCACCTCGTCCACGGGCACACGCGACTGATGGAGATCGCCGCCGCCGGTGACGACGCCTTCGCCGAGCAGTTTCACCGCGCGGTGGGGTTGGTGCTCCTGGTGCGGCAGTGGGACGCGGAACCGGCGACGGACGGGACACCGAAGGCGGAACTCGACGCGCTCACGGAGACGACGCTAGTCCGCGCGGCCGGTTCGCTGAAGATCGCGAAGGAACTCGCCCCCGCCGACCCGCGCGTTCACCTGTACCTGGCTGAGGTGTGGGGCCGCCTGGGGCAGCACTCGGCGGCGCGGGCGGCCATGACGACGGCCGAGCAGTTGTTACCCGACGCCGACCTGAACGCCGACGAACGGGCGCGCCTTCGCGCGGGAAGGGACTGATCAAGTGATGTCCGGGCCGGGGCAACGGCTGAACGCTCATGACAATTTTCGGCTATCCGCCGTGGCTGCTGATGTGGGCCGTGGCAGTCCTCCTGTTCGCCGGGTGCAAGGCGGTGACGCTGCAAGGCGTCCGCGCCCCCTGGCGACGGAAGTTTTCCTACGTCGTGGGTTGGCCGGGATTGGACGCGCCGGCCTTCTGCACCGCCCCGCCGCCGCCACGCCCGTTGCCGGCGGAATGGCTGTTCGCCGCCGGCAAAACGCTCCTCGGGTTCGCCCTGATACTCGGGGTCGCGCCGCTCGTCGAGCCGCCGCTGCCGCGCGGTTGGGTCGGCATGGTCGGCATCGTTTTCGTCCTGCATTTCGGGCTGTTCCACCTGTTCAGTTGCGCGTGGCGGCGGGCCGGGGTGGTGGCGAAGCCGCTGATGCACTGGCCGATCCTGGCCACGTCGCTCGCCGACTTCTGGGCGCAGCGGTGGAACACCGCCTTCCGCGACCTGACGCACCGCTTTCTGTTCCGCCCGTTGGCCGCGCGAGTCGGTGCGAAGGCGGCGCTCGGCGTCGGCTTCTTCTTCAGCGGACTGGTTCACGAGTTGGTCATCTCGCTCCCCGCGCACGGCGGATACGGTTGGCCGACGTTGTACTTCACGCTGCAAGGGGTGGGGCTACTCGCCGAGCGGTCGTTCCCTCGGATTCGCGGCCGGCTGTTCACCGCGCTTGTCGTCCTTGGCCCGGCCTATGGCCTGTTCCACCCGCCATTCGTTGAAGGGGTGGTCGTGCCGTTCCTCGACTGGCTGGCGAACCCCACACTCCCGCCGAGAGCCATCTAATGGAACCGGACCTGCCCGATCTGGTGCGCCTACTGGGGGCGATGCAGTTCAGCATCCTCGTGGCGTCGTCACTGGTGCCGTTCCAACTGGACTGGAAGAAGGAACTCGCCTCCCTGCCGAATTTGCATTACCAGATGTACTTCATTTACGGCGGGTACGTGGTACTGAACATCGTCGCCTTCGGCGTGCTGTGCGTGTGGCACGCGGACGAACTCGCCGCCGGGACGCCGCTCGCGCGGGGCTTCTGCGGGTACGTCGCCGTCTTCTGGGGTCTCCGGTTGGCGTTGCAAGCGGTGATGGACGCGAAACCCTACCTGACCAAATGGTGGTTGAAAGCCGGCTACCACCTGCTGACGGTGCTGTTCGCCCTGCTCACCTTGGGCTTTGGGTACCTGGCCCTGCGGTGAGGAGGCCGCGAGGGCGACGGGGTCGGCGCGGGCGTGGTCGGGGCGGGGGTTTCGGTTATAGTAACGGGGCTGTCCGTTCCGTCCGACGCGGGGTGTCGCCGTGGCCAAGAAGCGTGTGGTCGGGTCGAGTACGCCCGACAAGATTCGGCAGAAGTTAGCCGTCAACGACCCCTCCGCCGCGCTCGAGCTGGCGAAGCGGCACGCCGGCCCAAAATCGACTGACCCGGAAGCGATCCACCTGCTCCGCACGTCCGCGACCGCCGTCGCCGACCAGCTCGTCGCCACCGGCCGCACCGCCGCGCTCAACCAGTTCCTCGCCGAGATCGATGTCTCGCTTTTTACCGACGCCGAGTGGTTGGGAAAGCTCGCCACCTGGTACGCGAAAGCCGGCAATCCCGTTCGTGCGCTGGAACTGGCGGTCCGGGTCGGGGACGCGGCTCTCCGCGCCCAGGTGGCCGGGCACGCCGCCGACACGGCCGTCCGCGCCAAGTCCAAAGCGACGTTGCCGGCCGACCTGCACGACGGGTACGCGGCCGTCGTCGAGGGGTTCGAGAAGTACAAGTTGGGGCACGACAACGCCGCCCGCGAGCGGCTCAACGACATCGGGCTGACCTCCCCGTTCCTCGAATGGAAGCTGCTGCTGCGTGGGTTCCTCGCGTACACCGCGAGCGACGACGACGGGGCGAAGGCCAACTGGGGCCGACTGACCCCCGACCGGTTGCCGGCGAAGTTGGCCGCCCCGTTCCGCGCCCGCATCGACCCGACGGCCGCGCCCGCCGCGGGCGGGCCACTACTGCCCGTCGATCCGTCTTCGCTGGCCGGGCGGTTGAAGGCGGTGCAGGCGAACATCGGCAAGGGGCGGAACTTGGCGGCGGCCTTCAAGGCGCTGGAGTCGGCCCTCCCGTTCGTGAAGACGAAGATGCCGGCCGCCGTCCCCCGGTTGGCGAACGTCATGTACCACACCCTCGGGCGGGCCGGACAGCCGGACGACCTGAGCCGCTATCGCAGGCTGTTCGGGGCACCCGCCGACGACCCGGACTTCAACAAGCTGCAAGGCCGGGTGCTGGAGGAGATCGGCGAACTCCGCCCGTCGCTGGATTTTTGGGCGCAATACGACCAGTGGCTGAGTCTCCCGCCGGCGACGTGGCCGGAACCGCTCGCCCGCCGCGCCCGCGCCCTCATCCAACACCGCATGGCGGCCATCGCGGACGACCTCGCCCACGACGCCGAGGCGTCGCCGTTCGACGACCTCTTCGGCTTTTTCTCGTCTCCCAAGCGGGGGGCCAAACCGCCACGGGAGAAGCCGCCCGACCCGACGGCGTACCTGCGGAAGGCGGTGGAACTGGCCCCCGACTGGGAGGATCCGGCCGTCGCGCTGTATCAGGCGTACCAGGGCACGGGGAAGCCGGCCGAGGCGGAGGCGGTGGCGCGGGCGTTCCTGGCACGGGTGCCGGGGTCGGTGCCGATGCTGACGCGGCTGGCCACCGACGTGGCCCAGCGCGGCCGCGCCGCCGACGCGCTGGACCTGCGGCGGAAAGCGCGAGCCGCCAACCCGCTGGACAAGTTCCACCGGGCCATGTTCGGGCACGCGGTGGTCGCCGCCGCCCGCCAGTTGGCCACCGACGGGGAACCCGACGCGGCGGAACAGTTGCTCGCGGCCGAGGCCGACCCGTGCGCCGCCGAGGTGCCGAGCAGTACCCTCGTCCTGCGGTCGGTCCTCGCCCGCAAAGCCGGGCGGAAGGACGAGGCGAACCAGTTGGCCGAAGCCGCCGTCACCGCGACCGCCGGCTCGCGAATCGCGGCCCGGCTGTCCCTGCACGCGACGGCCGTGCTGCTAAAGGCGAAGCCGGCCGACAAGACCGCCGCGAGCAAGGCGCTGACGGCCGCCCTGGCCGAGACGCCGACGCCGCTCGAAGCCGTCCAACTGCTCGCCACGTGGGACTTGTTCGTCAGTCAAGGCGTGACATACACCGGGCAGAAGACGCAGGAGAAGAAGATTCTCGCCGTCCTCCTGGCCGCCGCGACCACCGGCACCGGGCCGGAACCGGAATTCGAATTCCTGTGCCAGGGAATCCTGGCGCGGCGGGACTGGAAGTTCCTCGGCAAACTGGCCGTGCCGCTCGCCAAACGGTTCAAGACGAACCCCGTCTTCCCGCTGATGGTGGCGGAAGCCGAGACCGACGGCGGCACCATCCACGCGCGGCCGTACAAAGTGACGCCGTGGCTGAGCGACGCCAAGCGGTTGGCCGCCGCCAGCCCGCACGAGCGGCACAAGCAACTGCTCCCCCGCATCGACGACCTGACGAAGATGAACAACCCGTTCGGCATTCCCCTCGACCTGTTCGACTGACGGCCGGCGGTTTACAGCCGGTGTCCGAGGAGTCGGCGCTGCGACGGCGGTACGGAACCTTCCCACGAAATTCACCGGCCGCGCCTTGAATGTCGAGGCACGGTGGGTTTAATAAGAGTCTCACCTACCGGAACGAATCTCTTCCACATGGCCCCCCCATCGTGAGATTGGACCGCAGGTGTGGACCCGCTTCGTTCGAAAGACCCGGTGACAATCCGCTCTCGGAAAAAGCACCCGTTCATTTGGGCGAAACAGTGACGCCTCCGGCGGGGTTTGATCTCCAGGCGACGACTGATCGCGACTGAGAGACTGTGAATCCATCAAGCCCTCCGGCTCGACGGAGGGACTTTACCGCTTCGGGACAGAGATCGTCGATCCTGAGCGATCCGACACGCTCATTTTCGCCCCGTTTCGCCCGCGCTGGTTTTGCCCGCCGATTGTTTCACAAAACTCTGACGAGATTCGTTGAAATGCCGATCCTCGACGCGGAACCGGACCAGTACCCGCCGGACCTGTTCCAGATGGCCGACGACGGCCACCGGTGGGTGGTG
>JBBRUO010000273.1:0-7718 GCA_038247725.1 Gemmatales bacterium | reverse complement strand
GCGGGCGGGTGTACGGCCCCGGCGGCGCGGCCCACCGCCTCGGCCTGAACCCGACCACGCTGTACGGTAAGATGCGCAAGCACGGCATCGCTCGCACCGATGCGGGGTGAAGCAGACGATTGACCGGGACACGGGACGGGGGTAACTTTCTGGTATGGATCACACGAAGCTCATTACCATCGAACCGGGCAAGCGGGGCGGCCAGCCGTGCGTGCGGGGGATGCGAATCGCCGTGCGGGACGTGTTGGAGTACCTGGCCGGCGGCATGACCGTCAATGAGTTGCTTGAGGAGGTCCCCGAACTCACCCGCGACGACGTGAGGGCGTGCTTGGCGTATGCCGCCCAACTGCTGCCGAGGTCGGCCGCGTGAGCCTGCTGTTCGACCAGAACCTGTCCCGACGGTTGCCGGCGCTCCTCGCGGCCGAATTCCCCGGTTGCGAGCAAGTGTTGCTGGCGGGGCTGGCAACGGCGGACGACCACACCGTATGGGCCTACGCGGCAACCCACGGGCTGGCCGTCGTGACGAAGGATTCGGACTTCCGCGACATGTCCGCCGCGCTCGGCGCGCCGCCGAAGGTGGTCTGGTTGCGCCTGGGGAACAGTCCGACGGCGGTCGTGGCTGCCCTCTTCGGGGCGCGGGCGACCGACGTGCGGTCATTCCTGGCCGACCCCACGGCGGCGGTCTTGGAGTTGCCGTAGTTCGGCGTCGGCCCCACCGACCCCATTTCGTCATCCGACCACATTTCGTCATCGGTTCGCCATTTTACCCTGCGATTTCCAGGCAATTTTCGTTGGCACGGCGGCTGCTTTGGTGAGAAGCGGTTCCCTACTTCTCACCCCAAAGGCGGTGCCCCGTGGCCCACGTCGTGACCGAACCGTGCGTGAACTGCAAGTACACCGATTGCGTCGTCGTCTGCCCGGTCGATTGCTTCTACGGCGACGAGAAGATGCTTTACATCGACCCGGACGACTGCATCTGCTGCGGAGCCTGTGTCAGCGAGTGCCCGGTGTCGGCGATCTACGCGGATGACGACGTGCCGACACAGTGGCGGGAATACATCACCCTGAACGCCGAGCGGGTGGCGGTACTGAAGCCGGCCGGCGCGCGGGTGACGGAGAAGCGGGGGTGACGGTCACTTCGCCGGCAAGTGCCGCTCGATGGCGGTGACGACCGCGCGGGCGTCGCCGGGGTGGCCCTGCCACAGCACCCCGCCGGTGTGGTCGAGCAGCACCGCCGACGGGTACTGCCGCACCCCGAACTTCTTCATCACCGTGCCGGGCGACTTCCCCGGCTCGGTCAGGATCGGGAAGTTGACGGCGTGGTCGGCGCGATACTTGTCGGCGTAAATGATCCGCGTCCGCAGCGGCTCGTCGTCGCACGTCACGCCGATGACGGACAGCCCCTGGTCGCCGTACCGCGCCTGGATCGCCGTCACCGTCGGCAGCGCCTTCTGGCACGGCACGCACGTCGTCGTCATGAACTCGACCAGCAGCAGCTCGCCGGGTCGCCCGGACGGGAACCGTTGCTCCTTACCGTTCGCGTCGATCAAGTAGAACTCGTCGCCGGACGGCCGACGGGACTCTTGCCGGGGGGCCTTCAGCGGCGGCGGCAGATCGACGACCGGCGGGCGGAAGCCGTCGTCGGGCCGCTTGGTGTTCAGGTCCGGGCGGGCCGGCGGTCGCGGCGCGCGGTTCGCCGGGTCGTACCGGGTCGGCGACCAGTCGTCGGCCGGCAGGTCGGTGCGGCGAATCGGGTTCAGGGTCGTGTCGCGAATCAGCGGCTGTGGGGTCGGCAGGTGCGACGACGCGCCGCCCGGCGGTGGCAGCGGGCCGATCGGGTCCAGGAAGTTCGGCGGCTGCGGCTTCGGCAGTTCGCGGCCCTTCGGCTTGTCGGTGAGGTCCTCGTCCACCTTCGCCTTCGTCTCCGGCGGCTTCGGCGGCGGTTCGGCCTTCTTTCCGGGTTTCGCCGGGGTCAGGTCCAACCCCTCGATCAGGTTGATGCGGACGTACACGTTCGGCACCTTGGCCAGCACCTGCCCGCCGCTGACGACGCCCTCGTCGTTGTGCTTCACGGTCAGCCGGTAGCTTTTGCCGGTGGTCAGGCCGGCGATCATGAACGACCCGTCGGTCTGGGTCTCATAGTCGATGGCCCCCTCGCCGGGGCTGTTCACCGGCTCCACCTGGATGGTCGCCTTCCGCACCTTGCGGTTGCCCGGTCCGACGACGTAGCCGGCGAGTAGCCCCTTCACCTCGCTCCGGACATCGTCCCGCCCGCCGAGCAAGTCGCCGGGGGGCACGCCGGGGCCGACGCCCGACCCGCCGGAGGTGTGCAGCCAGTGGCCGGGCTTGAGTGGGTCCGTTTCGGGCGGTTCGACGCTCGGCCGCCCGCCGCCGCCACCCGCGGACGAGGAATCGAGGCCGGGGCGGGTCTCACCCGGTGTTCGGCAGCCGCCGAGGACGGCAATCAGGAGGAGCGGGAACGCTGGCAGGAATCGCCGCATCGGTAGCCCCTCCCGTTCGCCCGACCGGCACACTCGGCGGCACCCCCGGTGGGGCCGCACGACTGGCAGAGTGTACACATCGGCGAGTACGGGGATTCTTCCGTGAAGACTTGAATGAATCAAGACCGATCCCCAGAACTGGTGTTAAGTTTGAGATGCATCAATCGCTGAAATCGGCGGGCAGCCCGGAATCCGGCGAACCGGCGGATCCTGGGGAAGCGGCACAGACTCTCACCGGGGCGGGTGGCGGGTGCCGGCCGCTCCGGGCGAACTGGGAAATATGGGTCGAGAATCGCCGTCGTGCGGGCGACTGATGCGAGTGGTGACGAAAAGAGGGGCGGATTCGTTCCAGTTCCTCGACGCCGTTGACACAATGCCCGAATGCCCGGACTCGCGCGGTCGCCGCCGGCGAGGCGCGTCGCGGGGAAACGTTTTCCGGCCTGCCTTGCGTGTCGAGTTTGCCGACGGGTATGATAAGTGCGGTCGCGCGACCGTCGCCCGACCCCGTGACCCGCTCCGTTTCCGCCGAGGTCTCACGTGAGCAACAAACAGCCGGGCGATCCGAGTGATCGCGGTCGGTACAGCCGACAAATCGATGAAGCGTTCGAGGACGTCTCGAAACTGGCCGGCTCCAACGTCGCGCCGACCGACTTCTACCAGCAGTTCCTGACCCGCACCCTGACCGGCATCGGCGCGCCCGCCGGGGCCGTCTGGCTCCGCACCCCACAGGGGTTTTTGCAAGTCGCTTGCCAGGTGAATTTGGAGGGCATCGGCCTGGAAGGGCGGCGGGGCGGCCGCGAGTGCCATAACGAGGTGCTGCGGCACGTGTTCCAGGCGAACCCGCCGCGGTCCGTCATACTGGAGCCGCAGGGGCGGCTCGCCGGCGTCACCGCCGACGCGAACAGCCCGCCGGCCGCCAACCTGTCCGACTTTTACGCCCTGTTCGCCCCCATCGTCGGCGCGGACAAGCAGTCGCTGGGCCTGCTGGAAGTGTTCCAGGAGAGCGGCCACGACCCGCGGCTGTACCCGACGTTCGCCCAGTACGCCACCCAGATGGCCGGGTACGCCTCGCAGTACCACGCTTACGGCGGCAACCGGCAGGCGACGTCGGCGGGGTCGGAGAAAGTGTTCGCGCAGGTGGAGGCGTTCGCCCGGCTCATCCACGGCACCCTGAACCCGACCGAGGTGGCGTACCACGTCGCCAACGAGGGCCGCCGGTTGATCGAGTGCGACCGCCTGTGCGTCGCCGTCCGGCACGGGTCGAAGGCGACCGTCGAGGCCGTCTCCGGGGCGGACGTGGTGGAGAAGGCCAGCACCCACGTGCGGCGGATGCGGAAGCTGTTCGACGCCGTGCTGAAGTTCAACGACCGGCTGACGTTCGCCGGCAAGCGGGACGACGCCCTGCCGCCGGAAGTGCTGGAGGCCCTCGACGAGTACCTGGCCGAGAGTCAGCCGAAGTTGCTGGTGGTGCAGCCGATCCGCGACGAGCGGGAGAAGAAGGACACCACCCCGGCGCGGTCGGCCCTGCTGATGGAGAGCTTCAACCCGCCGGACAACGCCGAGCCGATGGTGCAGCGGATGGAGCTGGTGGGCAAGCACGCCGCGCCGGCCCTGTACAACGCCGCCGAGCTGAAGCGGATCCCGTTCAAGGTGCTGTGGAAGCCGGTGATGTGGGTGCAGAACGGGGTCGGCGGGAAGGCCCGGTTCATCACCCTGCTGGTGTGCTCGCTGGTCGTGCTGCTGGCGCTGCTGATGGTGTTCGTCCCGTACCCGCTGAAGATGGACGCCAAGGGGCAGTTCAAGCCGCAGGTGGAGAAGACGGTGTACGCCCCGCACGAGGGCGAGGTGATCGAGGTGATGGTGAAGCCGGGGCAGACGGAGGTGAAGCCGGGCGACCCCATCGTCAAGCTGCTCAACGGCGATCTGGAGCGGAAGTTCTGGCAGGTCGACGGCGAGCTGGCGCGGGCCAACGGGGACGTGCAGAAGCTCCGCGGCATCCTGTCCGCCCTGCCCGAGAGCAAGGAGAACGAGCAGAAGCGGCTCGACTTCCAGCAGCAGTTGGCGCAGTCGGTCGGGAAGGTGGCGGAGACGGCCGAGATCCGCAAGTCGCTCATCAACCGGTACAACCTGATCGAGACCGAGAAGGGGTTCTTCCACGCCCGCGCGCCGGAGCTCGACCTGCTGAAGGTGTCCGACCCGCGGAACCGGTCGTGGACGGTGCTGAACAGCGACAACCGCACCGAACTGAACCGGCGGACGGTGCGGACGAACGAGCCGCTGGTGCGGTTGGGGGCGGTGGACGGCCCGTGGCGGGTGGAGCTCCGCATCCCGCAGCGGAACATCGGGCAGGTGCAGCGGGCGCTGACCACCCCCGGCCTGCACGAAGTGGACCAGTCCCCCGACCCGACCAACCCCGGCAAGACGGTGGCCCGCAAGTACCTGCCGGTGGACGTGCTGTTCGCCGGCTCCGAGACGGACAGTTTCAAGGGCCGGCTGTACGCCGACGACCTGGGAGCGGAGGCGGTGCCCAACCAGAACGACCACAACGAGTCCGAGCCGGTGGTCATCGCCTACGTCAGCGTGGACCCGGACCAGTTCGCGGCCGCCGACCGCAAGGCGCTGTTCGTCGCCGGCCTGGAGGTGCGGACGAAGATCCGCTGCGGCCAGCATTCGATGGGGTACTCGCTGTTCCACGGCGTGTGGGAGTGGTTCTACGAACACGTCGTGTTCTACTTCTGACACCACACCGGGTGGGGCGCTCTCGCCGGGAGCGCCTCGTCCTCCGCGACACGAACCGACTCTCGGCGAGAGCCGGCCACCCGGACACCGGCCGCCCCCAATCGTCCGGCCGACCGCCCCCGCCGAGGGATCGCGGCGGCCACCCCAACCATCCCCCCGCCGGCGCGGACGGACCCCGCGCGGCACCACCTCGAATCGAGGAGTTGAACCATGAACCGCGTCTCCCGTCTGCTCGCCGTCGGCTCGGTCGCCGGCCTGTGCGCCCTGCTCGCCGCGTGCGGGTCGAAGCCGACCGACCCGACACCCGCCCTCGCGCCCGCCCCCATCGATGTGGGCGGCCCGCTGTACGAGACGCGGCCGATGCCGCCGCTGACGCGGCTCCCCGCCGGGGTCGAGCCGGTCGTCATCCCGCAGGCCGTCGTCCAACCCGACGAGCGGGTGCAGATCGCCTCCCAGGTGGATAGCACGGTCCTCTTCTACGGGGTGAAGCTGGAGCAGAAGCCGGCCGTCATCGACGGGAACGTGATCGTGCAGAAGTACCGCAACGAGAAGGGCGAGGTGATCGCCGAGTACTACTTCCGCCGCCTCCGCGAGGGGCAGGCCATCGATAAGGACGAAGTCATCGTCCGCCTCGACGAGGAGTTGCTCGGCATCCAACTGCGGTCCAACCGGCTGTCCCTGGAGAAGACGAAGGAGGCGGTGAAGGCGTCGGGCAAGCAGGTGACGGTGGCCGAGGACTACTACCAGCGGATGAGCCAGGCCGGGACCGAAGTGGAGGGGCTGTCGGCGCTGGCCCAGCTCGCCCGCGCCCAGGGCGAGTCCGCCCAGACCATCCGCGAGCAGGCCCGCCTGCAAGGGGAGACGGAGGTGACCGAGTTCAAGTTCAACCAGTGCTTCGTCCGCAGCCCGGTGGACGGCCGCATCGTCAAGTTCCTGAAGCACCCCGGCGAGGCGGTGAAGCCGGGCGAGCCGCTGCTGGAGGTGCAGTCGTCCAAGCGGTTCCGCGTCGAGGGGAAGGTGGACGTGCAGGAGGCGAACCGCATCCAACTGTTCGCCCCGGCCGAGGTGGTGCCGATCCGCCCGGTCAGCCCGGAGCCGTACTCGATCAGCCACCGCCGCGAGGTGTCCGCCGTGGCCGTCACCGCTCACGCCGACCGCCCGCTGGTGGTGTCCGCCGGGATGGACGCGCAGGCGCTGGTGTGGGAGCCGCTCTCGAGCGAGAAGGCGGTGCACGTGTTGCCGCACCCGCCGGGCGTCGGGGTGAAGTCGGTGGCCGTCACCGGGAAAGACGCCGGCACCCACCTGGCCGTCACCGGCGGCACCGACGGGAAGCTCCGCCTGTGGGACTTGAACGACCCGAACAACCTGCCGAAGACGCCGACGGCCGAGTTCGAGGAGGGCCTCGGCGGGGCCGTCGCCGCCCTCGCCTTCTCCCCGGACGGGCGGTACTTGGCCGCCGCCGCCGGCCGCGAGGTGACGGTGTGGTCGGTGG
Source organism: Gemmatales bacterium (assembly GCA_038247725.1). Taxonomy (GTDB): domain Bacteria; phylum Planctomycetota; class Planctomycetia; order Gemmatales; family Gemmataceae; genus JALHQU01. Next base: position 986 of record JBBRUO010000273.1, on the reverse strand, counting down.
CCGACCGGAAGAAGAAGTACGCCCTCCCCGCCGACCACCGGGACGACGTGACCGCCGTCCACTTCACCCCGCAGGCGACGCTGGTGACGGTCTGTCGGGACAAGGCGGTGCGGGTGTGGACGGTCGGCACCGCCGCCGCCGCCCTGGCGAAACTGATCGACAACCGCTCCGGCACGGTGGACGTCCTCGGCGTCTCGGCTGACGGCGGGAAGATGCTGTTCGACCAGGACGCCGGCCGCCTCGACGTGGTCAGCCTGGACGACGGCCGCTCCGTCGGCAACCTGCGGAACGGCGGCGGCACCCGGTTCGCCGGGTTCGCCGTGTTCGGCCCGGACGACCGGTTCGTACTGACCGCCGGCGGGGACAGCGACAGCCGCGGCGAGATGCAACTGTGGGAGATCGGCCGCGCCGACCCGACCGGCGCGAGCAAGGGGGCCAGCCCCCGCGCCGTCGAACGCCGCCGGCTGGTCACGCCGGGGCGGGTGGCCGTCACCGCCGCCGCCTTCAGCCCGCACCCGGACAAGCGGTTCATGGTGGTCGGCACCGCCGCCGGCGGGGTCCACTACTGGGTGCCGCCGTCCGCCGCCGAGCCGTACCGCACCCTGCGGGGGAAGGTGACGGCCATCCTGCCGACCGACGCCCGCTCGGCCACCCTGCGGGTGGAAGTGGACCTGCCCGACGCGAGCGCGGCGGAACTCCTTCAGGACCGCGGGACGGCCGCCATCCTGATCGACCCGACCGACCCGCCGGAGCCGCCCCGGCTGCCGGCCGCCAGTCCCGGCGCGCTGCCGAAGTTGCCCGGGACCGGCGCGGCCTTCCCGCCCGGCGTCATCTTGCCGACCGGCGGTTTCCGCCCCATGCCGATGAAGTGAGGTGTGTCGTTTGCCCCCTCTCCCCTGGGGAAGAGGGGCAGGGGTGAGGGGGAATCGCCCCGTCAACCGATGCGGTATTGAACACCTCCCCTCGTTGAGGGGAGGTCGGCGGCG
>JBBRUO010000272.1:0-7730 GCA_038247725.1 Gemmatales bacterium | reverse complement strand
TGACGCCCGCCATCGCCTGGGAGGACAGCCGGTGGGCGTCGTCGTACCCGCTGGTGACGGTCACCGACCCGTCGGTGAGCCGCACCCGGTCGCCGGCCAGGTCGTACCCGCTGGTCAGCGTCACCCCGGTGTACGTGTCCGACTGGCTCGCCACCCGCCCCATCGCGTCGTAGGTGAACGCGTACGCGCCGGCGGTGTGGTGGGGCGAAGTCGGCCCCGGACTGCTCGGCGGCGACGAGCGCCCGCTTGTAGTTGGCCGAGGCGGACGGCTTTCCCTTCGGCCAGTGCGGCGGCTGCACGAACACCGCCGGTTCGCCCCCCAGTCCGACGCGCGGAATGTCGCCAGCGTGGCGTGCGCATGGGGCAGGTTGTCCAGGTAGGTGAAAATCGCCATTGAGAGATGCATAATGTTCGGATCTGCACCATGGGATACGCCGCGGCCATCACTCTGAGAGTTGCAATAACCGCCATCCCGAGTCGTGACTATCATACGTCTTGCCACGTTACAAGCCGCAATCGCATATATGCTGAATTTGCAATACTGTCAATCGTATTTGACATACCGCTCAAGCTGTCCGAGGCATTTAATATTGTCTGTCCGACAGGATTTTTGATAGGCGGCTGATTGCCGCACCAACTGCTATCAGATAGTCATGATGATTTCTGCAAATAATAGAATCTAGAGACAAATCAACTAGATAAAACTCAAAGCGAGGCATGTTTGTAACTAATGAGAGCAAATTGTCCCGACTTGTAAAGTAAAGACCGTAGTAGGTGGAGGACTCCTCGTAAAGTAAATATACCGGAAATGTAGAAATACTCACGGCCTGCACAGCGGCATCTTCTAAGTGTACAGATTCGTCTCCGTCGAAAGCCTCCCATAGAAAGTTCCCGACACTTCCTACGGTATAGATTGAAGTGATGTCAGCGACTAACCCGCGAACCACATCAGCAGGAACACTCGCGACCACAAGAGAGTGCTCGTCACACACCTGCTGAATCCAAATATCAATCATTTGTACACCTTATGTATATTACCTGGTTGCATGAACGCTGTCTAAAATAATGTGCCAAACATCGCCTCCCTTTCCGGCCATCTGCCAGCCAACGTGTGGGACATCCGGGCCATTTTTGAGATGTCCCCAGTCAATGTTCACTGTCGTTACCATTCTGGAAGGATGGCTCGAACGCCACCTCGCCCGCCTGCCGACGACGCCCACTCGTGCCCACCTCCTCCAGAATTCCCAACAATTCGGTAATCCGCATGACAACAAGCCAAAAGCTAGCGGTCGTGGTTGATGTGTGACGGGACGATTCGTCTTTAGAGGCTCACCAAGTCTAAATATCGACCGGCCTCATGGCAAAATACGAAGGGTCGACGGCGTCTTGGATCAAATCGAACAAGTCGCGGCGAACAAAGCAAACCATTCCCCAAATCAATGGATGGACATCGATGACAGAGGATGGGCACCGAAAGTGCACCTCGGTTTCTCTATCATTGTTCATGGTAAAATCAACATCAACTGTATTTGAAACATTGTGTATATTCTTGAATACATTGCAAGCCACGAGTTCGTAGCACTTTGGAAAGGTCGCAAACAGACGCTGGTCGTTCGGCATCCAATCCAGCAACATGTCCGGCCGATGCATATTTCGACGAATCAGAGGTTCATTTGAATCGTAAAAGCTGAAGTCGCCGAGCGACTTCGAGTAGTTGATGAGCTTTGCCGGTTGCGTGTCAGCAACCAGCAATCCGGGGAATCGATTCACACGTTGATAAAGCACCTCTCTGACCACTAAGGCGAGATTTGGCTTGAAAATGGGTGGAATATGCACACCACTCCTAGTCAGCAACAGAGGATGTGATAAGTCATCGCCAGACCAATGTGACCAACTGTCCTGTCCCCGCTGAGCTGGGTCAGTTGGAGCATCCGCTCGGATAGCATCACCGTGGAAGAGCAACGAATGGACGATATCCATCGACTTGCTCTTCCAGTCGATTGTGGACTCCAACGCAATGAATTTCATGGTACGGTCTCGACATGTAAATCATACTGATCGAAAGGGTGAAAATAAAATAGTTTTCACTACTTGCAAATGTTCGCGAGAAAACCACAACCACCCGTGGTTGATCCGTATTAAGAAATCGTAGCTTCAGTTGTTGCTTGAAACGAAGCTACGCCTGTCTCTACTTGCAAAAGCACCCGCACCTAGGGTCAGCGCCTCCTGAACTGTCCGCTGGTGGGGTCGTAGCTCCGCCAGTGCATCTGGTACAGGCCAACATCGCGGTCGAGCCAGCCGCCGGTGAACAGCACGTTGCCCGACTGCGCGTCGGTGCCCGTCTGACTGGCGATACCGCCGAACGCGGTGTACTCGATGGTGCTCACCACCGCCCCCGTCGCGTCCGCCACCAGCCGGGTGCTGCCGAGGCGGTCGGCCAGCAGCCACGACACGCCCGTGACGGTCACGACGGCCACCGTCTCCTCGCCGTGGGTCAGGTATCGGGCCACCACCACCGCGCTCCCGTCGTACTCCGCCCACAGGGTGTGGACGCTCGCCGTGAACCCCGGACTCGGGTCGGTGATCTCGTAGGCGTACTTCGCCACCGCCGTCCCGTTCACCGCCTTCGCCACCACGTTCCCGTACACATCATACCCGTACGTGATGGTCTGTACAACCGTCCCGCCCGGCCCCGCCGTGTCCTCGTCGCCGCCGTCATCTCGTAGACCCGGCCGGGTGGCGGTTTGGCCAAGGCCATTTCGTTTCTCTCCGAGAGTTGGGGCGTCGCACGAGTCGCTCTCGGAGAGAGCGACCCACCCTAAAACCCGATCACGGAATGGCCCTGTGAGCAGCCCTGGGCGTTCCGGCACTCGCATTGCGTTCCCCGACCCCCGACGGTAAGAGCCGGCGGGGGTTGGTTCGTTTTCGGGGGGAAACGCGCATGAACAGCGACACACGGTGGACCACACACACCGTCGGCTGGGTCGGCCGAATGTCCGTTTGCCTGCTACTCGCGACCGCGACCGCAACCGCGCAACCGCTCGCGCCGGACCCGTACACGCGGCCGTTCCCGGTCGCGCCGGCCGATCCGTGGCAAGGGGTCGCAGTCCCCACCACCCCGACGGGTGGGTCCGCCCTTCCCCTCCCGGTGATCCCCGACTTCTCGCCGATTCCGCCGGTCGTGGCTCCGCCGCCGATGGTGAGCATACCGCCGATCATCCTGCCGGCGCAGCAACTCTACCCGGCCACACTGCCACCACCGCCGGTGCCGCCTGCCGTGGTGGTGCCGCCCGCCGCGCCGAAGCCGCCACCGCCCGCGCTTGTGATTCCGCAAGTGCCGCCTGCGGTGTCGATCCCGCAATTGCCACCCGCGCCGGTGACTCCGCCACTCGCGAACGGCCCGCCGCCTGCCACTGTGGCGGACAAGTCGTTCGAAACGGTGTGGAATAACGGGCTGTTCATCAAGTCGAAGGACGGCAACTTCTCGGCCCACGTCGGCGGGGCGATCCACTACGACGGCGCGTGGTACACCGGCGGGCGGGGCGTGCAGGACTTCCCCGGCGGCACCGGCCGGTTCGTGGACGGGGTGAACGCGCGGCGGATGCGGATGTACATGGAAGGCACCTTTTACAAGGATTTCGACTACAAGTTCGAGATCGAATTCCAGAACGGGTTCAGCCCGGCCGGGCTGAGCGTCCGACCGAGTCCGAACACGGTGTCGAACTCCCCCGGCCCGACCGACGCCTGGGTTCAGGCCCGGAACGTGCCGCTGCTGGGCACCGTCCGCATCGGCAATCAGAAGGAGTGGTTCAGCCTCGAACACCTCGAGAGCTACCGGTCGCTGCTGTACATGGAGCGGTCCTACCTGTTCGACTTCTCGCAACTGACGGCATTCAACAACGGGTTCAGCCCCGGCGTCAGCGCGTTCAACACGTGGGCGGACGACCGCCTGTTCACCGCCGTCGGCGTGTACAAGAACGAGAGCGACCTGAGCGGGTACGGCATCGGGTACGGCAATTACGCCGTCACCGGGCGGGTGGCCGCGCTCCCGCTGTACGACCCGGACAACCACGCCTACTGGCACATCGGCGGGGCCATGAGCCACCGCGACCCGGTGGACGGGCAGGTGCGGATTCGCATCCGCAACGAGGTGCGGAACGCCCCGTTCCCGCTGCTGAACCTGATCGGCGACACCGGGGCCATCACCGCCGAGTCGCAGGACCTGTACAACCTGGAGACGGCCGCCGCCTTCGGCCCGCTGACCCTCTCGGCCGAGTACACGGCGAACCTGGTGAACGGCGCGCGGGTGGGGACCGGGCCGACCCTCGGCACCCTGGCGTATCAGGGCTTCTACGCGCAGGGGATGGTGTTCCTGACCGGCGAACACCGCGGCTGGGACCCGAAACTGGGGGCGTTCAAGCGGGTGGTGCCGCTGAACAACCTGTCGTTCGCCAACAACACCTGGGGGGCGGTCGAGGTGGGGGCCCGGTACACCTATCTGGATCTGGACGACAAAGGGGTGAACGGCGGGCGGCTCAACGACGTCACCCTCGGCCTGACGTGGTACTGGAACGCGAACGCCCGCATCCAGTTGAACTACGACTATCTGTACCGCGACGGCGGCACCAACCCGCTGGCGAAGGGGGCCATCCATTCCCTCGGAACCCGGTTGGCGATGGACTTCTGAGCGGACGAGCGCGGGGTGGGGCGGGCCTCCCGGGGTGGGGTGTCACGTCCCGCCCAGTCGCCGTTCCATTGCGGCGAAGGCGTCGGTCACGTCGAACCACGCCACGCCGCCGCCCACCTGCTGCTGGTCGAGCACCCGCCCGTCGTCCTCGCGGTGCAGCGATTGCAATGTCGATTGTTCGGACAGCGCGTTCAGCGCGTCGTACTCGTCGGCGGTACTGGTGACCAAGTACGGCCGCTCCTTCGTCCCGTCGCCGCTGCCCAGGATGCCTGACACGCAGCGAAAGGCGAGGTACTTCTCCATCTTGCACTGGTCGTCCTCGCCCAGTTTCTCGTGCGCCAGCGCGACGACAAAATGCGCCTCCCCGCTGAGCAGCAGCGTCGGCATGGTCGCGCCGAACACCTCCCGCACGCGGGCGTACTCCCCGGCCTCGTAGGCGTCCCGCAACCGCCGCAGGCCGTCTCCGTAGGGGTCGTAGTCCGGGTGCGTCACCACCGCCCGCCGCACAGCGAGGTAGTGATCCGGCGTCGGGTCCGAGACGAACGCGAAGAACACCTCTTGCACGGGCGGGCCTCCGGGATTGGAGAATGCGACGGCTCGACCGGCGTCTGGTGCTGCTGGCCGGGTGAAGTCTGGGTCAGTTCCAACAAGGGAAAACATGATACCATGTACACTATTATTGTAAAAATTTCCACGTGGAAGCTTTTACAACGACCCGCACCCGTCGGCGTGCCCGATGTCCGGGTTCACTTGAACGCCTCGTACTCCTTGCCCAGTAAGCTGGCGGCGATCTTCAGCGTGAGGATTTCGTCGGTGCCCTCGTAAATGCGGCAGACGCGGGTGTCGATGAGGTGCCGGCCGGGGCGGTAAAGCGTACTCCAGCCGCGACCGCCGAACACCTGCACCGCCCGATCCGCCGCGTCCCACGCCGCGTTCGTGACGAAGAACTTGCACTTGGCCGCGAGCAAGTCCGCCTCCGCCGACAGTGCTTTGTCAGCGGGATTGTCCTTCATCGCCTGCATGGTGGTGGCGGCCCGGATCAGGAGCGCGTCGCTGGCGATGCGGTCCATCTCGATGTGCGCGATGTGCTGCTGCACGAGCTGGTGCTTGCCGATGGCCTTGCCGTGCTGGTGTCGGTCCTTGCCGTACTGAATGACTTCCGCCAGACAGTCCTCGATGACGCCCAGGCACCCGGCCGCGACGCTCAGCCGGCCGCTCACCAGCGTGCCCATCGCGATACGGAAGCCGTCGCCTTCCTCGCCCAGCAGGTTCTCGGCCGGGACTTCCACGTCGGTCATTTCAAACATGGCCGTGTTGCTGCTGAACATGCCCATCTTGGCCGTCAAATCCTCGGCGGCGAAGCCGATGGCTTTGGTGTCCACCACGAATGCGGAGATGCGGCGGGCCGGCCCGTCCGGGACGTGCGCCGGGTAACCGAAGGCGATGACCGCGTCGGCGATGCCGCCGTTGGAGATGAGGTACTTGACGCCGTTCAACTTGTACCCGACCGAAGTCTTCTCGAAGGTGGTCGTCATTTCGCGGGGGTTGCTGCCGGCGTCCGGCTCGGTCAGCCCGAAGGCCAGCACCTGCTCGCCCCGCGTGGCCGCCGGCAGGTACTTCTTCTTGAGTGCCGCGCTGCCCCAGGTCTGAATGGGGTACGCGCCGATGCTCAGGTGGCCGGAGAAGAACGTCCGCACGCCGGTGCCTTCGCGGCCGATGCGGGCCAGGGCGGTGAAGTACGTCACCGCGTCCGCCCCGCGCCCGCCGTACTCCGGCGACACGTTCATGCCGAGCAGGTCGTACTTCTTCGCCAGCGGCACGAGATGGTCGTTGAACCGGTGTTCGACGTAGCACAGGTCTTCGACGGGGCGAATCTCTTCGCAGAAGGCATTGGTATCGGCGAGCAACTTGGCCGGATCGAACGCGGGCATGGCGGACCCTCGCGGGGAGGTGGTCTGTGGGGGATTGGGATGGGTGTTTGCCTTGGTTTTCCAAGACCTCACCCCCGGCCCCCTCTCCGGGACGGAGAGGGGGTGTTCAAAAGGGAAACGTTCCCGATTCTTCGCGTTTCGGGCTTGGTTTTCCTGGGTAGTTCAAGACCGTCTCGCGGAATACTTTCCACCGGTGCGGGTTGAACACCCCCTCTCCGGGACGGAGAGGGGGCCGGGGGGTGAGGTCTGACAAACCTCCGCGATCTTGCTCACTCCCCGAACGCGGCCTTCGTGTCTCGCACCAGGCCACTGCTGCGGACGAGCATCCTCTTGAAGGCGTCGGCGTCCATCTTCTTGCCGTTGACCGCCTGCACGGAGCCGTCCATGAGGGCGACGTGGAAGGTGTCCTCGAACATCCCGCCGAGCTTCGGCAGCGGCTTCGTCGGGTCGAACGGCAGGTCGTCCGGCTTGGTCCAGACGCACGGCTCGCCGGCCTCCACCACCCCGATGGTGTTCGACGTGCCGTCGGGGATCTGCGCGATGCCGTACCGCGCCCCCGCCTCGAACACCGTGTCCGCCCCGGTGAACCCGCGGTAGAACGTCTCGCCCGGCTTGGCCTTCACGCGGATCGGCGCGAACACCTTCGGCATCTTCTCGACCAGCTTCATGTTCGTCTCGCCGTCCCACGCCTCGTCCAGTTTGAACTGCTTGTAGAGTTGCTCCTCTCCCAGGTACGGCAGCAGGTGAACCCGCCAGCTCAGCAGCGTCTTCTTCGCCTTCGCGTCGAAGACGTTGTTGGGCACCGCCCCGGTCACGTCGCAGTAGCTGTGGACGGCGATCATGATCTGCTTCAGGTTGTTCTTGGACTGTTCCAATTGCTTCTCGGTCGGCGGGGGCAGCTTCGCCGCGCCCGGCTTGGGCACCGGCGCGGCCACCGCGAGAACGGCCACGGCGACGAACACGCCGGCGGACAACGCGACACGCATGGGAAGACTCCGCAAGGGTGGGGTCGGGAAACGGTCTCCGGCCGATTATATCCGCGACCTCGGTGGCGTGCGCCGGGTACCGACTGGGTCGCCCTCGTCCGGGCCGCCAAACAGTAAGGCTTTCAC
>JBBRUO010000271.1:0-7733 GCA_038247725.1 Gemmatales bacterium | reverse complement strand
GCGTCGCCCGGACGGGGCGAAGGGTTGGGTGAAGTTGCCGATCCGGTGGACGGTGGAGCGGACGTTCGCGTGGCTGGGCCAGTGCCGGCGGCTGACCAAGGACCGGGAGAAGACCGTGGCGTCGTCCGAGGCGTTCGTCAAGTTGGCCATGATCCAACTGATGCTCAACCGACTCGAACCCAAACATGCCGACGCGGAGTTCCAATACCACACAGCGGCCTGACCCCCTTATGGGACAGTCTCTCAGAGCGAATACCTCGTCAGCAAGAAGACCGGCAACCCCCGGCTGGTGTGGCAGCGGGATCCCCGTGGCGGCAAGCACCGGCTGACGCTCGCCGAAGGCCCGCTCGCCCCGATTGCGGTCGATGCCAACTGTCCGGAAGTCGTCGTCCAGGGACTCGTCCGCAGGCGCTCCGACCACTAGTGCGTTCCCCTCTTCCTGGTGAACGAGCAGCAGGAGCCGGAGAAGCGGCAGGACACCGGCTGGGCGTTCCAACCGGAACTGGTGGCCGAGGGCGTCGGCGGGGCGGCGGTCATCCACAAGCGGCACACGGTCCTGGAACTGACCGGCACGGATGAGGCCGTGAGGGGGGGAACGACCTGCTGGCGATGATCTGCCGGCGGCACGTCGAGTTCGCCGTCGGCCACGGGATGGGCGTCCACGTCGATGGGTCCGCCGACCCGAACCACGCCGTCCGGGTGCGCACCAAGGTCGTGCCGACCTTCGAGGTTCCGAAGACGACCCCGCCGACGCCCGCCGACGCCGGGATCGACCCGGCCTTCGCCAAGCTGGCGGGCATGGTCCTCGACATGAAGGCGCTGGCCGAGTCGAACCCGAAGCAGTACCGCCCGAAGCTCAAGCCGCTGGTGGACGCCTACCGGGACTGGATCGGGCGGGAGGGGGGGCGGATCGCCGACCCCGCCGAGGGGTTGGCCCACTCCCAGCACGTCGCCCGGCAGACCATCGCCCGCCGCCGCACGACGCTGAAGCGGATCGAAGCAGGACGGGACCTGCTCGACACGGACGACGAGGCGGCGCAGGCGTTCCAGGTCATGAACCGGGCGATGTGGCTCCCGCGGACGCACTCCCGCTTCGCCGAGCGGGGGCGGCGGGGCGACGAGACGCCGGACCTGGGGACCATCGACATCCCGGAGAACCGGAATGCCATGAAGATAAGCTGCAAGTCTTGAGCTTTTCCACCTTTTCGTCACCTCCGCGGTGCCGAACATGGTTCCCACACTCGCGACGGCGTCGCGCCAGATCCGGGACGACCTCGCCGCCGTCCTGTCACCGGACACCCTTCGCTCGTTGTGCGAGCAGGTCGGCCACCCGTGGCGGGAGCGAGTCCTCGACCCGGTGACAACGATCCATCTGTTCGTCCTCCTGATCCTGCACCCCAACACCGCCGCGGCTCACCTGCCCCGACTGACCGGCCGAGACTTCTCGCCGTCGGCGTATTGCCAGGCCCGCGCCCGACTCCCGTCGGCTCTGCTCGAACGGTCGCTCGACACCCTGGTCGCGGCCACCGCCCCGCTCACCGACTCGGGGCGGTGGCGGCACGGCTGCCCCGTTCCTCGGTGGTGGGCGTGGCCGACGCCGAGGCCCGGCCCGGCAACCGCGACCGGGCGGCGGCACGGCAGACGATCCTGCAATGCCTGCCGACGCCGGACTTCCGGGATGCGACCGCCGAGTTCATCGACCTCTGGCACGCCACGGCGGGCGGCGTCGGGGCCGAGGCGGTTGCCGTCGCCCTGGTAACGGCGGCGACGTGCGAACACGCCCACCGCCACGACGAGACGGTCGAAGTCGTGTGGACCGGCCCGGAACCCGCCGACGCCCGGTTCCGTCAGACCGAGCAGGCCGTCCTCGAAGTCATCGACTCGGCGGCGGGGCGGCTGACGGTGGTGAGCTACGCCGTCTACCGCATCCCCCGCATCCGGGACGCCCTGGTCGCCGCCGCCGACCGTGGCGTCGGCATCCGGCTGATCGTCGAAACCCCGAACCGGATCGAGGGCCAGGGCGAGTACGACTGCCTGTTGGCCCTGGGCGACAAGGTGGCCTCGGCCTGCTCGGTGTACTACTGGCCCCAGGAGAAGCGGGCCACGGACGGCAACGCCAAGATCGGCATCCTGCACGTCAAGTGCGCCGTCGCCGACGGACACCGGCTGTTCCTGCCGAGCGCCAACCTCACGGAGTACGCCTTCACCATCAACATGGAGTTGGGCCTGCTGGTGACGGGCGGGAAGTTGCCGGGGCAGGTGGAGCGGCATTTCGAGCGGCTGGTGACAGATGGGATTTTGCAGCGTATTTGAGGACCGAAATGACCGATGACCTCCCGATCCATGACCCCGACCAGATACGCCGGGACTGCGCCCGCAAGCTCCGGGCCGTGCAGGTCGGCGAGCATTTTCAAGCGATCCTCGGCTGCCTCCTGAACGAAGACTGGACCACGCCCCGGCTGATCGAGATGGCCGTCACGCCCGACGGCGCACTGCTCGGTCGTTACGACGGCGGAGGTGGGGGAATTCCATCGAAACGAAGAAGGGCCATATTTCCGTGAAACCGAATGTCGTCGCCGCGTCGCGACGAGGCCTTTCGATCCCGAGTGCTCAATCACCCCACGAATGCGCCCGTCATTCGACTCGGGCGGCCGGGCATCCGACCGCGTGGCTGCGCGGGCTGACGATGTCATACTTCATCACCACGGACTCGGGGCACACGATGGCCCCCTCACCGATCACCGCGCCGTAAAAGAGGACAGCCCCGAACCCGACCGTGGCCCCCGGCTCGACGCGAACAAGGTCGGTCTTCAGAACTCGGTCCTCGAAGCTGTGGGCCTGGATGTGGCCGGTCACCGTCGCCCCGTCCCCGAGCGCGAGCATGTCCGGGTCCACGACCTGTGTGAACCCCGACCCGAGCACGACACGCCGCCCGACCCGGACCCCGGTGAGCCTCAGGTAGGCGTTCAGCAGGAGCGTCCCCTCTAGGGCTGCCAGGGCCGTACCCGCCCACACGCCCCACGCGACGAACAGGAAATCCCACCGACTACACCAGCACGACCACAGCGGGTGCCGGCCCGGTCGGACGCGCCCCAAGAGGAACCACTTCAGGGCGACCACCGCGAGGCAGAGGCCGCTCCCGGCGGCCAGCCCGGCGAGGGGGGCGAGGACGAGGGCTTGAACGAGCGAGGGCACGCCGCCGGCGGCGGCGATCGACCAGTACCACGCGAAGCCGACTAGCAGTGGGAGAACTGGCAGGGCGAACCGCAGCGATTCCCAGAACAGCCGGTTCGCGTACCGCACCGGCCCTGGGGCGTGTGTCAGGCGGCGGTCGGCCTCCGCCACCTCGCGCCGGGGCAGTTCCATCGGCGGGTGCCCGAACCACCCGGTCCCCGGCCGCGCGAGGGCCGCGTCGGCGACGGTGGACACCCCGACGAACAGGTCATCCGGCCAGTCGTGTCCGGCGGGCACGACCGCGTGATTGCCCAGGAATGTGCCGCGCCCGATCCGGCTCGCTGCCACGGTGACGGTGCCCCGGTGCCGCCCCGGACTGCAGAAGTATATCCCGTCCGCGAAGAAGCACCCGTCCCCGACCTCGATCGTCTCCGGGACGATGTCAATCAGGGTACTCACCTCGCACCCGCGTCCGACCCGCATGCCGGCCAACCGGAGCCACCACGGCCAGAACAGCGAACCGCTCAGCCAGCGGTTGGCGGAATCCACGAGACCCGTCTTCAACCCGATACGGACCGCGCCGAGGCTGTACTGGCCCACCACCGTCGGCCGGACCGGGCCCAGGAGTCGGCACGCCAGGCCGCGGAGGAAGACGCCGAGCGGGACCGCGAAGGTGACCGCCGAGCACAGGACAACGAGTTCGACCCACGACACGGTCGGCCGCTCCAGCCACACCCGGACGCGGGCCGCGGCGTCCGGAACCGCGGCCTCGGCGAGCACCGCCAGGGCCAGCACCGGTAGCCACCACGCCAGACCCGCCAGGCACCGGCCGAGCACCACCAGTAGGCCGTGGGCGGCGGGGGAGAGTTGACGCCCGCGGATCGCGTCCGGGTGCGGGGCCGCACCGGCCGGGGCGGCCGGCACCCCGTCCCACCGCTCCCCGGCCGGAACCGACCCGCCGGGCGGGAGCCACGACAGCGCGGTGAGGTAGCCGTTCCGCTCGATGCGGGAGCCCGGACTGAGGCCGGCGTGCACCTCGACCGTCGCGCCGTCGCCGAGCGACACGGGGCCGGTCACGAGTTGGCCCGCCTCCAGGTCCACGACCCGGACCTCGGCGTCCTGGCACACGGTCACGTCGTCCCCGATCGTCAACAGATCCCACCCGCCGTTGGTCAGGTCCACCCCGGCGTGGACGTGCACGCGCCGGCCGACCGCGGCCCCCAACGCGCGCAAGATCATGGCGTGGAACACCGTCCCCTGCACGAGCCCCCAGGGTATGAGCCGCGAGATGCGGACCACGACCCAGTGCCGGGTGAAAAACCTGCCCCACACCGGGACCCGCCCGGCCTGGTACCGACCGATCAGGACTCGCTTCGTCAAGACCGTCAGCCCAACCGCGAACGCCGCGTAAGGCCCGATGAGGAGCCCGCCCGCGACCGGCGCGAGCAGGCTGGTCCCCGTGAGTCCCAACTCCCCGAGTGCGGCCGGCAGCGCAGCGAACGCGAACCCCCACGTCACCGCCCCGCCACAGACCACCGCGGCAAGGAGGCAGGCGCACTGCACGGCGGTCGAGGCGAACGGCCGCCCCTGGGGGCGGGCCGATTCGCGGGGCGGTTCGGTCGTCTCGTGCGGCGGGCGAATGCGGCGGGCGAGGGCCGCCGCGGTACGCGCTTCGTACACGTCGCGGACCGTGACCTCGTCGTGGCTCGCGGCCCGCAGCGCGACCACTGCGGCCACCGCCGACAATGAGTCCCCGCCGAGGTCGAGGAAGAAGTCGTCGTGTACGGACACCGCCGCCGGGGAGTGGAGCGCCGCTGCGAATGTTCGGGCGACGAGTTCTTCCTCAGGAGTCCGGGCGTCGCCGCCCGCCCGGAGCTGTGCTCCACCGGCCGCCAGTTCCGGGAGAGCCGCGCGGTCCAGCTTGCCGCCGACGGTCGCGGGCAGGCCGGAGAGGAAGCCGAACCTGACCGGGACCATGTACGCATGCAGCACCAGACGCAGGGACGCGCGCAGCACCTCCGGGTCCGGCGGGCGGGCGGGGTTGGCGGGGACGATGTGCGCGCACAGTACCGCGCGGTCCCCCGCCCCCTGAACGCGGCACGCCGCGGCGCGGACCCCGTCGCACGTCGCCAGCGCGACCTCGACGGCCCCGAGTTCGACCCGGTACCCGCGCAGCTTCACCTGGCCGTCGATCCGCCCGAGGTATTCGAACTCGCCGGACTTTCCCTGTCGGACCAAATCCCCGGTGCGGTAGACACGACCGACGCCGGGCAGCGTGGGGAACTTCTCGGCCGTCAGTTCGGGCCGGTTGTGATAGCCCCGGGCCACCCCCGGACCGGCGAGGCAAAGTTCGCCAGGCTCGCCGTCGGGCACCTCCCGCAGCGCCTCGTCCAGGACCCAGGCCGTGTGCCCCTCGACCGGGACGCCGATCGTCACCGGCCGGCCGGGCTCGACGCGGCCGCGGAGGACCGTCACCGTGCACTCGGTCGGCCCGTACCCGTTCTCCATCCACCGGCCCGCCGCCCAGCGGCCCGCGAGGTCCTGCGGGAGCGGCTCGCCGCCGACGTACAACAGTCGCAGTGCGGGCAGTTCCCGCGCCGGGTCGGCGCAGCCCGTGACCCGGAGGAGGGTCGGGGGCGGGCACAGCACCGAGACGCGTTCGGCCCGCAGCCACGGGACGAGATCCGGGCCGAGACGCGCGGTCGCGTCGTCAAGCGGCACGAGGGTCGCACCCGCCGCGAACGCCAGCCACGTCTCCTCGACCGACGAGTCGTACGCGGGGGACGAGCACTGCCCGACCCGGTCGTCCGGCGTCAGTCCGAAGTACCCCACGTTGGCGGTCACGAGGTTGACGACCCCGCGGTGGGGAATCATCACCCCCTTCGGCTCGCCCGTGGTCCCCGACGTGTAGATGACGTAAGCGAGGGGGTCCCGGTCGGCGGGCGACGGGGGCAGGCGGTCGCCCGCCGGGGCATCGGCGGGGTCGATCAGCGGGGGCAACTGGCACCCGAGACCGGCGAGGCGGTGGCGGCCCTCGGCGTTCGTGACCACGGCGACCGGTGCCGCGTCACCGAGGATTCGTGAGAGATGACCGTCCGGGGTTGTGGGGTCAATGCAGGTGTACGCGGCACCCGCCTTCAGCACCCCGAGTTGGGCGGCGTACAACAACCAGGTGTCGCGCGGGAGAAGCACCGCGACGACTGCGTCGGGAGCCGCGCCCGCCCGGACGGCGCGGGCAACGGCGTTCGCGCGGTTTTCCAATTCCGCGTACGTGACGCGGACGCGCCCGGTCCGTCCGTGCCCCGGCGGAATCTCGACCGCGACCCGGTCCGCGAAGCGGTCCGCCGTCGCCTCGAAGATGAGGTGAAGGAGAGGGCAGTTAGTCATGGGCGTCGATCGGCCTGCGGGGAGGGATCGGCCGGGGGCGGGGTGGAGTGAGTCCCCACCGGCAACACAGGTACGTGGGACGCGGCGGGGTTCGCACAGGGTTGGGGCGGGCTCAATCCTTGATTTGCTTTCCGTCGGGCTTGTAGGAAACGTGCACCTCGCTGCCGTTGCCCCGCACCACCTCGACGTCGTAACGGGCCAGTTTGCCCTTCTCGTGGACGACGTAGCAGGTGGCCGATCGTCGCTTCGCGAATTGCGTATTTAGCGCGTCTTGCACGGCCTTCGGCAACTCCTTCACCGTGACCTCGGCATAGAACTCGTCAACCTTCCCGTCCGCGGACACGTCCAGCCGCACGTACCGCCCCTTCGCGTCTTCCCCCTCCACCTCGTAGGTGATGTCGGCCAGGTTCTTCCCCGCGAGCACCTTGTACACCTCCGCATCGGCCTCCTTGATTCCGGGGACGGCACCGAGAGCTGCCTTTTTCACCCCCTGGGGAAGCTTGTCGAAATCGAGTTGCTCCCGAACCTCCTCCACCTGGGCAGTTGCCGTCACCGTGATGGACACCCCGTATTCGTCCGCGGTTTCGCCCTCCAGGTGGAACTTGACGACGTTGTTCTCGGTGTGCTTCTCGGCCGCGGTCCATTTGATGTTCTTGAGTGCCGTCTTGCTCGTGACGACATCGTTTGCCGCCTTGATGACCGCGGGCGGAACCTTCGACACGTCGATGTCGTCGGCCGTCGCGGTCTCGCTCAACAGGCCGCACGCCGCGATTACCGCCAGGTGACGAATCACTCGAACGACCTTGGCAACAGGCATGGGAGCAGCCTTGAAGTGGGGGCGATTTTAGGGATAGAACGTGTGTACTCTATGACTGAACGGACTCCAGGGCAACACATGCTGCGCCCAGCAATTCCCGTCGTCCCTGGGCGGCGGCAAGCCGCAGACCTGAGCCTGTGGCATCGTCCGCACCATCGGTTGGGTGAACTTCCTGGACGACCGCGGCCAGACGCCGCACATGAAACTGACGGCCATCGACAAGGCGTTCGGTGTCGGCGAAAGCACCGGCCAGGGTAAGTCGATGCTGATCCGCAAGACGCTCAAGATCAGGCCGATGGACCCGGCGTGGTCGCTCCGCAGCCGGATCGGGCAGAACCCGACGGCCTGGATGATC
>JBBRUO010000270.1:0-7737 GCA_038247725.1 Gemmatales bacterium | reverse complement strand
GCTGGACTTCGACGCGGTCAACTTGTCGCCGAGTTTAGGCGCGTGCTTCTTCAGGTCGTCGGCTTTCGCCAGCAGTTCCGACTGCCGGTCGCGGAGGGACTCGAACGCTTCCAGGTAGCGGTCGAACTTCGCTTTCTCTTCTGCGGCGAGGGCGGCACGGGACCTTTTGACGTCGTCGGCCATGAAATCGAGTAGGTGCGACCGCTGGTCGAACGCCGTCCGCCCCGCCCCTTCAGCAACACTCCCGAACAGCCCCTTGAAGGCCAACTCAGGCGAGCAGACGATCGGCACCGCCTTCCCTGGCCCGGACGCCGAGTAGGTGTAGTTCATGGCGTCGGTGCTGCCGCCGTACCCGAGCGCGACGTGTGGGAACGTGCCGGGTAGGGCATCCGCGAGAGCCGAGTCGATGGTCTGCGACATCGGCCCCTTGTTGGCCGGGCACGCGCCGAGCGCGCCGTGGTTGGCGGAGTGATCGCTCAGCGCGATCCGGCCGGACAACCCTTGCACCAGGGCGAGCCGATCCAGATACGGTTGGAGCGGGGCGAGCGCCTTGTGCAGCGTCTTCCCGGCCAGGGCGGTTTCTTCGAGCTTGTCGTTGTCCGGCTTCTGGTTCTTGCCGTCCGGCCGCCGCTTCATCCCGACCGGAACGAGGTGCTCCGGGTTGATGCCGTTGCTCTGCATGACGAAGACGATTCGCTTGCGGGTCGCTGTCTTCGTGTCGCCGGCGGCGTGCGCGGCGAGGCCGCTGAGCATGGGCGTGAGCAACGTCGCCCCGGCACCGAGTGTGAGTCCCTTCATCATCGTCCGGCGGGTGGTCTGGGTGGTCATTTCGGTTCCCCCTTTTCGGGCCGCGTGAGCGCGGGTGCGGATCGGTACAGGAAGGCGTCGGAGGTCAGCAGCGAGACGACGAGCGCTTTGAAGCTGCCGCCGTTCTCCACGTAGGCGCGGTCGGCGTCTTGCAGCACTCTCGCATCGGCGAGCGTCTCGTTGCGTCCGAGGAAGTAGCGGAAGGCGTGGCGGACGAACACCTGCCGAGCGCGGGGCGAATCGGCGATCTTGCGGACGAGTTCGCGCGGGTCCGTCACCGGGCCGTCGAGTTTCGCGTCCCCGCTGTCGGCCACGGTGCCGGCGGTATTCAGCGAGACTTCTTTGGGGACCGGGCCGAGCGGCTTCCCTTTCTTGTCCACGTTCTTCGCCGTAGCTGCGTCGTCGCGGACGGTCTCGGTCGTGCGGAACCGGCCGAAGTGATCGAACTGCTCGAACGGGAGGCCGAGTTCATCCATCCGCTTGTGGCACTTCCAACAGGCGGCGTCGCGGGTGACGGTGAGGCGGTCGCGGTAGGTGCGGTGCGGAGCGTCGGGCACCTGGGCGACGACACCGATGGGCAGGTCCGGCACGGTGCCGCCGAGCAACCGCTCCCCCCGCTCACTCCGGTACACGGCGTCGGTCTTCAATAGTACCGCTTGCAGGACGGTGCGGAGGGCCGTCGGTGAATCCGCACCCTTCACGCGAACACCCCGGACGGCGTCGTTCGCCGGTTAGAGGTGCTGGTGCAGCAGAACGCCGACTCCGACCTGCCGGTCGAGTCGATCCACGCGCAAATCGTCGCGGCGGTGGATTTAGTGGTCCAGCTCGGCTCCGTCATCCGCTCAGGGAAGAAGGCGAAAGTGGTGACGGAGATTCCCGAATACATCTTGCGATCACGATTCGGCAGTGGTACAAGTATGTGATCCCACCGGGCCGTCCTCGCGCCCACAGCACAGCCAGCCCATCCGCGCGACAGGTACACTTCCATGGTAACCCGCGTGACCCTTTTCGCCGGGCTCCTGTTGGCCTCCGCCCCCTCACCCGTCGGTGCCACCGACCCGGTCGAGAAGCCGCTGTTCAGCCGGCACGTCGTCCCGCTGTTCAGCCGACTCGGGTGCAACGCGGGCGCGTGTCACGGGTCCGTGAAGGGGCAGAACGGGTTCCGGCTGTCGCTCTTCGGAGCGAATCCGGCGCTGGATCACGCCCTGCTGCTTCGCGAGTTCGGCGGGCGGCGGCTCAACGAGTTCGAGCCGGAAAAGAGCCTGTTGCTCGAAAAAGCAACCGGGCAAATCTCGCACGTCGGCGGGCAACGAATGGCTGTCGGCAGTCGGGAGTACAAGCTGCTCAGGAATTGGGTCACCGGCGGCGCGGCACTCGACAAGGTCGAGAACTCGCGCGCCGCCGCGCTGCGCGTCTCGCCGGCACAGCAGACGGCCCAGATCGGCAACCGTTACCCGCTCAAGGTCGAAGCGGCGTTCGCCGACGGCTCGAAAGAGGACGTGACCGACCTGTGCAGTTTCGAGGTGCTCGATCAGACCGTCGCGGCGGTTGACACGAACGGCACGGTCACGGCCACGGGCGTCGGCGACACCGCGGTCATTGTCCGCTACGGGTACGAGCCGGCCGTCGCGCACCTCGTCGTCCCGCGGGCGGGCAACGAGCCGTTCCCGGACGTGAAGCCGAGCAACTTCGTGGACACGCACGTTCTCGCGAAGCTCAAGCGGCTCAACATCCACCCGGCCGAGGTGTGCGACGACGCGACGTTCCTGCGCCGCGCGTCGCTCGACGTGACCGGACTGCCGCCGACGCCGGACGAGGTGCGGGCGTACCTCGCGGACAAGTCGCCCGACAAGCGTGCGAAGGTGATCGACGAGTTACTCGGCAAGCCGGGCTACGCGGCGCTGTGGGCGACCAAGTTCTCCGACGTGTTGAAGCCGAACTCGTTCAACGCGAACTACGGGCTGCTCGAAGCGGCCGAGGCGCGGCGGTTTTACGAATGGGTCCGCACCCGGATGGCGGAGAACACGCCCTATGACGAGTTCGCCGAGCGCGTCCTGCTCGCCACCAGCCGCGACGGGCGCACCCGCGAGGAGTGGATCGAAGAGGTGATGGCGATGGCGGCCGAGAACGCCAAAATGGAGCCGAATCTCGCCGTCTACGCGAAGCGGAAGACGCTCGACCTCTACTGGCAGCGCGAGAACGCGACCGGTGTCAAGGGCACGCTGCAAGTGGCGCACGCGTTCCTCGGGCTGCGGCTCGAATGCGCTCAGTGCCACCGGCACCCGCACGACGTTTGGCAGCAGGACGACCTGCTCAGCTTCGCCAACTTCTTCATGCGCGTGAAGGGCGCGAACTACCCGGACAACAAGGCTCTGCCGACGAAGGCCGCCGAGCTGATGAAGAAGGGGCCGGCGGAGGCGAAGAAGCTCCGCGAGGACGCCAAGAAGCTGACCGACAAGGCGAAGGACAAGTCGGTGAAGCCCGACGACGCGGCCAGGATGACGGCCGAGGCGAAGGAACTGGAGATGAAGGCTCGGATGCTGACCGAAGGGCCGAAGCGGTTCGGCACCGAGGTGCAGCACAACGGCGAGCGGGCTAACTTCGCCAGCATGTCCAGCCCGCTCGGCACGCAGAAGTCCGACGTGTTCCGGTTGCTCGGCTCCAAGGACGCGGTGAAGCTGTCGAAGGACGACGACCCGCGCGCGGCGGTCGTCGCGTGGATGCGCAGCCCGGACAACCCGTACTTCGCGCGTGCCCTCGTCAATCGCGTGTGGGCGCACTACCTCGGCCGCGGCATCATCGACCCGGCGGACCACCTGTCGAGCCTGAACCCGCCGAGCCACCCGGAACTGCTCGACGCACTCGCGAAGGGGTTCATCGAGAACAAGTACGACCTGAAGTGGCTCCACAAGACCATCCTCAACAGCCGAACCTACCAGCAGAGCGCGCGGCCGCACGAGACGGCGAAGCACGACCGCCGAAACTTCGCCGCGTTCCCGCTCCGCCGGTTGCCGGCCGAAGTGTTGCTCGATTCGATCAACCAGGTCGCTGGAGCGACCGAGAGTTTCCCGCCGCAGCTGTTCCTCCCGCCCGGCGCGCGGGCGATGGAAGTCGCTGGGGTGACGGGTGCGGAGAACGACCGCGCGTCGCTCGCCTACGCCTTCCAGATCTTCGGCCGCCCGGCCCGCAACGGGCTGGTGCAGTGCGACTGCGAGCGCGACCAAAGCCCGACCATCGTGCAGGCGCTCTATCTCGCCAACCACCCGCTGTTGCGAGAGAAGCTCGCGTCCGCGAACGGGCGCGTTGCGAAGCTCGTCAAGGACGTGCCCGACGACACGAAGCGGGTCGAAGAAGTGTTCCTGTGGGCCGTCGGGCGGCTGCCGTCGAAGAACGACCTGGCCGCGGCGCTCGAGTACCTGAAGACCAGTCCGACCGCGCAGGGCGGCCTCGAAGACCTGATGTGGAGCCTGATCAACACCCGCGAGTTTTCCCTGAACCACTGACCGCACACCGCACCCGACCGGAGCCTTGTCATGTTCCGCCAACCCTCCCGCCGCGACTTCTTTTACGTCGGCGGCACCGGCCTGTTTGGGCTGACGCTGCCCTCGCTCCTCGCCTCGCGTGCCGTCGCGGCACCCGCGAGGAAGGCGACCGCCGAGCACGTCGTCGTGATCTGGCTCGGGGGCGGCCCGCCGCACCAGGACATGTTCGACATGAAGCCGGACGCGCCGGCCGAGATCCGCGGCGAGTTCAAGCCGATCAAGACCAACGTCGGCGGCATCGAGGTGTGCGAACTGATGCCGCGGCTCGCGCGGTGTGCGGACAAGTACACGATTCTGCGGTCGGTCGGCATCAAGAGCGAGCAGTGGGAACACGGCGGCGGGCAGTACTGGCTCACCGGCAACCCGCGGAAGACGGGCGTGACGCCGGCGTTCCCGATGTACGGGAACGTCGTCGCGAAGCTCCGTCCGGCACCGAAAGAGGTACCCACGTTCGTCGCGTTCGGCGACATCGACAACCACGCCTACGGCCTCAAGCAGAACTACCTCGGGCCGACCGCGGACCCCATCGTATTCCAGCCGGAGGACGCGAAGGGCGAGGTGAAGGGGATGCTCGTTCCGCCCGCCGGGCTGGACCTGTCTGCGTTCGACCGCCGCGAGGTGCTGCGGCAGGCGCTCGACACCCAATTGCGCGACCTCGACAGCCCGCTCGTGACCGGGATGGACAAGTTCCAGCAGACTGCGTTCGACCTGCTCCGCTCGCCGAAACTCCGGCAGGCGCTGGCGGTCGAGAAGGAGCCGCTGAAGGTCGCGGAGCGGTACGGCAAGAACTCGCACGGCCGGCGGGTGCTGGCGGCGCGGCGGCTGGTGGAAGCGGGGGTGCCGTTCGTGTACACGCACTTCGAGAGCAACTGGGACCACCACGGGCAGAACTTCCGCGCGTGCAAAGAGAAACTGCCGAACCTCGACAAGGCGGTCGCGTCGCTGATCGAAGACCTGGACGCGACCGGACTGCTGGAGAAGACGGTCGTGATGGTGCTGGGCGAGATGGGGCGCACGCCGAAGATCAACAAGGACGCGGGCCGCGACCACTGGGGCACGTGCCAGAGCGTGCTGGTCGCCGGCGGCGGGTTCAAGGGCGGCGCGGTGGTCGGCGCGACCGACAAGCACGCGGCGTACGTCACCGACAAGTATTACAAGGTGGAGAGCTTCGGCCGGACGCTGTACCACTTGCTCGGGATCGACCCGGACCAGACGCTGCACGCCCTCGACAACCGCCCGCATCGCCTGATCGGTGAGGACACGCCGCTGATCCGAGAAGCGCTGGCCTGAGCTCGACAGATGCCGATTTGGGGTGCCTCGCGGCGCGGGGGAGAGGGTCGGCACGGTCGGATTCCGGAGGTGGATCCGAGCATTGTCCCCGTCTGGCTCTGGGATGTCGCTCCGATTCCGGCGAACGATCCGGACCGCGACTTCTGACGCGCGAAAGGGTGGTGGCGAAAGAATCGCCCGTCGATTATGCTCCTCTCGTCTGCCCCGACTTCCTGTGGGGTTCAGATTTCAACCTGCCGAACCGCCCCGACGCTGTCCGCCCGCCCTGCCGACCCGCCCGCCACCGCCCACGACTCCCGCCCGAGGCGAACTCATGCCCGCGACCCCGCGCCGTTGCCGCACGCCCCTCGCGCTGGTAGTCGTCCTCGCGTTCGCGCCGGCGGGCCAGGCGGACGAACCGCTGCACGAGAGCGACGTGCTGCCGATCCTGACGAAGCAATGCCTGGGCTGCCACGGCGGGTTGCGGCAGAAAGGCGGGCTGGACATGCGGACCATCCCCGCCATGCTCAAGGGCGGCGACTCCGGCCCGGCGGTGAAAGCCGGCGATGCGGCCGCACCTGGCGGGACTGGATCTGCCCGCCGGAACTGCCATCGGACGCGAACGGTGGCAAACAGCCGCACACCCAGGCACAGAATCTGGGCAAGTGGCTGGGCACCCGGTTCGCGGCCGGCGACACCTGGGACGCCATCACCCGCGACATCCTCACCGTCGAAGGCGACATCAAGACCAAGCCGCAGGTGATCTTCTTCGGTCTCGCGGGGGAAGGCGGGAAGCCGACGGCAAGCGGGTCGGCGCGGGCCGTCGCCTCGCTGTTCCTGGGCGTGCAACTGCAGTGCGCGGCGTGCCACGACGACCCGTACCGCGCGTGGGCGCAGACCGAACACTGGGCGCTGGCCGCGTTCTTCGGCAAGGTCGGTGGCGGGTTCAACACGATCACCGAGGCCAAGACCGGGGGCGGCGCGGCGAAGGTCACGATCCCGAAAACGGCGTTCAAGAACGTGGGCACGGACGTGCCGGCGGCGTTCCTCGGCGGCAAGCCGCTCGCGCTTGCGAAAGACGCTGGCCCGCGGGCGCAGTTCGCCGACTGGCTCACCGCGAAGGACAACCCGTACTTCGCCCGGTCGTTCGCCAACCGCCTCTGGTTCTACCTGTTCGCGCGGGGCATCGTGACCCCGGTGGACGACTTCCGCGAGCTGAACCCGCCGTCGCATCCGGGGCTAATGGCGCTGCTCGGGAACGAGTTCGCCGCGTCCGGGTTCGACATCAAGCACCTGTTCCGCTGCGTGTGCAACTCGGCGGCGTACCAGCGGACCAGCCGCATACCGGCCGGCACCGACGACAAGTCCACGGCCGCGCTGACCGCGGCGTTCGGCCGGATGCCCCTGCGAGTGATGACCGCCGACGCTCTCTACGACTCGCTGAAACTGGCCTACGGCGACCCCAAGCTGGACCTCCGCGGGTTCGACCCGAAGGCCGGCATCGGCAACGGCGAGAGCGCCCCGGTCGCCGACGCCTACCTTGAGTTCCTCCGCCGCTTCGGCACGAACAAGGAAGACGCCACCGACTTCACCCACGGCATCCCGCAACTGCTCACGCTGATCAACCACCCCCGCCTGCTCGCCGGCAGCAAGGCGCTGGACGCTTACCGGAAGGCCCACTCTTCTACGACGACCGAACAGACGGTCGAGTGGCTGTACCTCTCCACGCTGTCCCGCCGTCCGACGACAGCCGAGCGCGAGGACGCCCGCCGCTACCTCGACAAGGCCACCGATCCCGCCAAGGGGCACGCCGGCGTCCTCTGGACGCTCGTCAACCGCTCCGAATTCCTGCTGGTCCGCTAACCGCCCCGAGGCCCTCCCGTGTCGAAACTCGAAACACCGCTGCGGCGGCGCGACCTGTTGAAACTCTCGGCGGCCGGGCTGCTCTCCGGCGTGTCCGTGCCGTGGTTCGAGTCGCTGGCCCGCGCGGCGCAACCCGCCGGCGTGAAGAAGTCGCGCGGCAAGTCGTGCATCCTCCTGTGGATGGACGGCGGGCCAAGCCAACAGCACACCTTCGACCCGAAACCGGGCGGCGAGTTCAAATCCGCCCCGACCTCCG
>JBBRUO010000269.1:0-7747 GCA_038247725.1 Gemmatales bacterium | reverse complement strand
TCCAGCGGCGCAATTTCTTCAGCGTCCACCCCTGGCCGGGTAAGCCGTGGGTTTGGGGGACCGTGGTTTCGACCGTATCGACGAGTTCCTGGACCTCGGCCGGGGTAAAAAGGGGGCGCGGCCGCCGGTCGGACGATAGGTCAGAGCGGTCGGCCCGGCCCGATTGTACTGATGCACCCAACCCAAGACGCTCTCGTCGTTCCGGCCGATCTCCTCGGCCCAGCGCGTAGCGTTGCTCTGACCACTGGCGATCATGTCCAGGGCCTGGAATCGCTCCCGTGTTCGGGGATGAGCGGCGTCCAACGCCGCCCGGCGCAAGTCCTCCACCGTCTGACCCCATTTCGCCACGTCCGGCCGAATCATCCGTGATCCTCGTAGGTGTTACGCAGTTGATGGGTTTTGTACACTAGTTTGCTGAGTTCAGGGTCGCAAAATTCGCGCTCCAGACTCAGTTTTTGAGCCTGAAGTACTGTACAAAAACCATCAACTGCGTAACACCTACCTCGATTGAAGATTCCGTGCTGTTTTACCCGGTCGTCCGTTCAGACGAAACTTCAGTTCCGGTCGCGAATTGGGTTTAGGCAATCGCGGGAAAATGATCGACCGGGCGAGCAGATTCAATGTGGCCTGACTCTCCAGAGTCGGGCCGAACCGCTCTCGTGGCTCGGCCCGACTCTGGAGAGAGAGTCAGGCCACGGGGAAGACAGGCTTCGCTCCCCTGCAACTGGTCGTCATCTTTCCCGCCAATGCCTTGGTCCGTCACCACAGCCTTTCCAACAGCAGCCCGAAGCCGAAGGACGCCAGATTCGCCCCGAAAATCGCGGTCATGTCCCGGACGGTCGCGCGCGGGTTTGACGGCCGCCCCCGGACAAACACCGCCCAGAAGAGCACGCACTCGGCGAGCGGAACGACCGTCTCGCCGACCAGCAGGTAAAGCCAGCGGGTGTCGAAGAACGGCGGCAGCACCAGCCACAGAACGGGGTAGGTGCAGGCCGTCAGCCAGAACCCGGCGAACAGTTTCGTCCGAGGCGGGTGCCGCTTCGACAGCGCGACCCACAGCACCGGCAGTTCGACGGCGACGGTCAGCAGGTAATACAGCGGCATCCACGAAAGCTGGTCCGCCGACAGCGCCAGTTCGCCGTTCCCGTACTCCACGCCCGCCTCCAATTAGCCGAGCCACTGACGAACCAGGTGAATCACCACCGTCACGGTGAGGCCGAGGATCAGCGGCACCGCCAGCCGCTTCGACAGGTCGGTCGCCTTCACCCCCGCGAGCGTGCCGCACAGCAGCGCCACCGCCGACACCGGCGACAGCGTCCGCCCCGCCGCCGACCCGACCGACACCAGTGCCCCGACGTCGTCCGGGTTCTCGCCGACCGCGACCGCCGGCTCGTAGAAAAACGGGTACAGGCTCTGCGAGCTGGCGATCCCCGACCCGCACAGCACGGCGAACAGGAATGGTACGACCGCCGCCAGCGGTTCCAGGGCGTCCGGGTTGTTCTCGATGAATCGGCCGAGCACCTCCGCCAGCCCGACCTGCGTGAGCGCGGCCCCGAAACACTGGGCGACGACGATCAGGCTGATGACATGCGTGAAGGCGTAGCCGGCCCCCTCGAAGAACGCCCGCATGCACCCCGACGCCTTCCGCGGCACCACCAGGGCGGCGACCGCGACTCCGATCAGCATGGCCAGCCCGATGAGCCGGCTGTTCGCCACCCGTCCCGGTTGGGGCGTGTTCGAGGTCGCCACGGCCACCCAATCCGCTGGCACCTTCAGCCATTCCAACGGCGGGCCGGACAGAAACAGCAACAGCAGCGGGACGAGCGGGACGAGAGCCTGGAACACGTTGATCCGGCTCCGCTGGGGAGGGAGTTCCTCGCCGGTCGTCGCGTCGCCACCAGAACCGGCCCGCCGACTCAGCCACCACAGCAGCAGAGTCGAGATCACGAGGACGGGGAACACGAGCGGCGGGATGTATACCCAACTTAGCACCCGCAAGTCGGTGCCAGTCTTCGCCTTCACCGCCAGCAGTTCCACCGCGCTCGGGTTCAGCAACTCGCCGCCGACCGACGCCCCCAGCAGCAGGCTGGCCCCAATTGTGAGCGGGGAAAACCCGGCCGACCGCATGAGCGGCACCACCACCGTGCCCAGGCACACGGCCGTACTCGACTGCGACACCACGGGGATGTTCACGATGAACCCGGCCAGCACCACCCCCGGCACCATCAGGAACCGCACCCGCCGCACCGGGCCGACAAGCAGGTTCACCAGCTGCGCGTCGCAGCCGGTGTGTTTCAGGACGTACGCGAACCCCATCGCCGTGCAAATGGGGACCACGAACTTCTCGTTGCTGAACGTTTCCAGGAACGTCCGCAGCACGGGCCGCAGGTCGCCGGAAATGGCACCAATGACGCCGGCCGCCGCGAACAGCACGAGACGGACGTCGAGTCCGCGAACGATCCCGAGTATCGCGACCGCGACAATCGGCACGACCGCGACAAGTGGCAACGATTCCATCGAGAGCGCCGGGAAAAGGGGAATTGCCGGAAAGGCGGGTGGTGTCGCGCCGACCGCGCGGCCAGTTCGGTTTTCCGGGGAAGTTCGCCGAAGTCAAGGTGTGGGACGGCTTCCGACCTGAAAGAATGAACGCAGAATCAGGGATCGACCGACCACGGAGGGCCAGTTGCGACGCGAGGTCTCGACATGTCCAGCGACTCGAAACTCGGACTTCTGGCCGGGGTGGCGGCGGTCCTGCTGATCGCCGTCGTGTACTACCGCCAACCTCGTTCCCCGGATACCCCGCCCGCTCAACCCCCTCAGCCGAAGGCCACGACCGCCCTGCCCCAGCCGCCGGCCGTCTCCGTGCCGCCGCGACCGAGTGCCCCGCTGGCGCCGGGTCTGTCGATGCCCCCCGCTTCCGGCGACCCCCTGCTCCGTGCGCCGGCCGAGTGAACCCGTCTGGGCGACGGCCTGTCCCTCCGCTACCGTGACCGTACCGGAGGGGTGGCAGAGCGGTTTAATGCGCCGGTCTTGAAAACCGGAGTCGGGCCAGTCCCGACCGTGGGTTCGAATCCCTCCCCCTCCGCTCCCTGGATCGTCTTCAACTGTTCTCGATTCCCCTCAACCCCTTCATGAACGAGGGGTTTCTTTCGTTCCCGACTGCCGGCCGACGCCGGCTCGTCCCGGTTCCGGTCCGGTTGTCCGTGCCACCGGCGGGCCGGTTTCAGGGTGGCAACTGGTTCGTCCGCACGAGTGAGATCATGTGGAAAGCGGCCCCGGTCGCCGTAACATGGCCGGGCCGCGACCGCCCCCGAGGAGTGCGATGCCGTACCAACCCATCGAGAATTACGGACTGATCGGGAACCTGCGGACGGCCGCCCTGGTCGGGATGAACGGGTCCATCGACTGGCTGTGCCTGCCGCGGTTCGATTCGCCCAGCGTTTTCGGGGCGATCCTCGACGACGGCAAGGGCGGGCGGTTCCAGATCGCCCCGGTCGCGGAAGTCGGCCGCCACAAGCAGTTCTACTGGCCGGACACCAACGTCCTCGTCACCCGTTTCCTGCACACGGACGGCATCGCCGAACTGATCGACTTCATGCCGGTGCCGCTGCCGGGCGACCCGGTCGAACACCAGCTCATCCGCCGCGTCCACGTCATCACCGGCGAGTTGACGCTCCGGGTCGAGTGCCGGCCGGCGTTCGACTACGCGCGGGCCGACCACGTCGCCCGGCACGACGACTGCGGCATCCGCTTCGACGGCCCCGGCCTGACGCTGTCCCTCACGACCCCAATCGAACTGACCCTCACGGCGGACGGCGGGGCGGTCGGCGAACTGACGCTGAAGGCGGGGGAGGAGCGGACGTTCATCCTCCAGATGCTGGAGCCGGGGCAGAAGGCCAGCCAGTGTCCGACCCCGATGGGCGCGGCGGTGCTGTTCCAGCGGACCGTCGATTACTGGCAGCGGTGGCTGAAGAAGTGTACCTACACCGGCCGCTGGCGGGATCAGGTGTACCGCTCGGCACTGGCCCTCAAACTGATGATTTACGAGCCGACCGGGGCGATCGTCGCCGCCCCCACCACCAGCCTGCCCGAAGGCATCGGCGGGGTGCGGAACTGGGACTACCGCTACACCTGGATCCGCGACACCGCCTTCACCCTGTACGCCCTGCTGCGGATCGGCTTCACCGAAGAGGCCGTGCGGTTCAAGGACTGGCTCCGCGACCGCTGGCGGGACGACGCCACCGACTGCGACGGGCCGCTCGGCCTGATGTACGCCATCGACGGCGAATCCGAGTTGGACGAGTACGAGTTGCCGCACCTGGACGGGTATCGGGGGTCGAAGCCGGTGCGGGTCGGGAACGGCGCGCACGGGCAACTGCAACTCGACATCTACGGCGAACTGATGGACGCCGTCTACCTGTCCAACAAGTACGCCTCGCCCATCGGATACGATGACTGGACCCGGCTGCGGCGGATGGTGGACTGGGTGGCCGCCAACTGGCAGCGGCCGGACGAGGGCATCTGGGAGGTGCGGGGCGGGCGGCGGGACTTCGTCTACTCGCGGGTGCTCTGCTGGGTGGCGCTGGATCGCGGGCTGCGGCTGGCCGAAAAGCGGTCCCTCCCGGCCGACCGGGCCAAGTGGCTGGCCGCCCGCGACGCCATCCTCGAAGAGGTGATGAGAAAGGGGTGGAGCGAGGAGAAGCAGGCGTTCGTCCAGGCCTACGGGTCGGACGCCCTCGACGCCTCGGTGCTGCTCATGCCGCTGGTCTTCTTCATCGCCCCGAACGACCCGCGGATGTTGAGTACGCTCAACGCCATCCGCGCCCCGCTGACCGACGGCGGGTTGGCGGCCGACGGCCTGGTGTACCGCTACGACCCGACGCTCGCCCCGGACGGATTACCCGGCACCGAAGGCACGTTCAACATGTGCTCGTTCTGGCTGATCGAGGCGCTGACGCGGGCCGGCCGCGACGACCCGAAAATCCTCGGCGAAGCCCGCCTGCGGTTCGAGCAGATGCTCGGCTACGCGAACCACCTGGGGTTGTACGCGGAGCAGACCGGGCCGAGCGGCGAGGCGCTGGGGAACTTCCCGCAGGCGTTCACGCACCTGGGGCTGATCTCGGCCGCCTTCAACCTGAACCGTGCGCTGAGCGGCGGCCGCGACGGGGTGTGACCCCGACGGTGCTGCCCGTGTTCCGCTCGTTCCGCGAGCGGAACACCCCAACCGCCACCACCTTCCCCGTGGACCACGCCGATGCCGGACGAACTCCCGCTCATCGCCTACCAGATCGCCGAGCAGCCGCCGGCAATGGGCCTCCGCCCGGCGGCCCTCGACCGCGACTGGATGGACGCCACCGCCCAGCGGTTCGCCTACCGCTGCCTGCCGCTGAACATCGCCAACCAGAACGGGTGGATCGTCACCGCCGGCAGCGGGTTCCGCGCGTACTGGTACGGCGGCGCACACCCGACCGACCTCGAGGTCCAGCACGACGGCCCGCCCGACCCGTTCGTGTCCAGTCACTTCGGCAGCGGGGTGCTGACGTTCTCGCTGCCGTGGCTGTTCCGCACCCCGCCGGGCGTCAACTTGTGGGTGAAGGGGCCGACCAACCTGCCCAAGGACGGCATTCAGGCACTGGAAGGGGTGGTCGAGACCGACTGGGCGGTCAGCACGTTCACCATGAACTGGAAGTTCACCCGGCCGAACGAGTGGGTGCGGTTCGAGGCCGGCGAGCCGGTGTGCCAGTTGGTGCCGGTGCCGCGCGGGTTCACCGAGGGGTTCGCCCCGCGCGTCGAGGTCCTCAGCCGGACGCCGGACCTGCACGCCACCTACAAGGCGTGGGAGGCCAGCCGCTCCGGGTTCCTCAGCGGGCTAAAGGGGCAAGACCCGGAGGCGGTGAAGCGGGGCTGGCAGAAGGATTACTTCAAGGGGCAGACGGCCGACGGCGGGGCGTTCGACGGGCACCAGACCCGACTGGGGGTGAAGCCGTTCACCCCGCCCCCGCCCGGCTGACGGCGGGTGAACCCGGCCCGCACGCGCGGGGACATCTCGGAAATGACAAGAACCCCCGGCCGTCAGCGCCAGGGGTTCCCGTTTGGTTGGGCGGCCGACAGGCAGTCGCCCGTCATGCGGCTAGACCGACAGCCGCCCGGCCTGGTTACTCGAACTACTCAAAGATCACCTCCTTTGGAAACGGGGTCACGCCGCCGAGTCTCCGGTACCAGTCGGATTCCCATTGGCCTTTCGTCCGTCGCGGAACGGTACCGCGACCCCAATGCAGTCTACACCGGTGGCCGGCCGGAAAGCAACAAGCGGACGCCAAAGATTGGGAAATTCCCGTTCGTGGTGCGGTACCCGCCCGTCATCCGACAGGGCGGGAATGGACAAGCGAAGGCTGGCACGGGTTCGCACCAAGGTGGTACAATCTCTGAAAAGAGTTCCGCCCGTCTTGGAGTCCCATATGCTCCCTTCCGCTGTCACCCGTCGGGCCGCCCTTCGCGTCGGGGGGGTGGGACTGTTCGGCCTCACGTTCCCGCAGTTCGTCCGCGCCGCCGAGCGATCAAAGCTCAAGGCCACCGCGAAGAGCGTCATCTTCCTGCACCAGTGGGGCGGCCCCGGTCAGCACGAGACGTTCGATCCCAAGCCCGACGCCCCGGACAACGTCCGCGGCTGGTTCCCCAAGCCCATTGCCACCGCCATCCCCGGTGTTCGTATCGGCGAGAAGTTGCCGGAAGTGGCGAAGATCCTCGACCAGTTGACCGTCATCCGCTGCATGCGGCACAGCACCCGCATGGCCAACCACAACTCGGCCGGGTATTACTCGCTCACCGGCGTGCCGCCCGCCACCGACGACCAGCGGCTGCGGGACTCGCAAGACCTGCTCCCGGCCTACGGCAGCGTGGTGTCCAAGTTGGCCCCCGCCAAGAAGGGCGTGGCCACGTTCGTCAGTTTCCCGCACGTCATCGCCGACGGCAGCGTCACCCCCGGCCAGCACGCCAGCTTCCTCGGCAAGGCGCACAACCCGCTGTTCGTGAGCGACGACCCGAACCGTCCCGACTTCCGCCTGCCCGAACTGAGCCTGCCCGACGGCATCAGCCCGAAGCGGCTCGAATCCCGCACCGACATCCTGAAGCTGATCGACGCGCAGTCGGACCTGCTCGACACCTCGGCCGTGGCGCGGGGCGTGGACGAAAGCTACCAGAAGGCCGTGGCCCTGCTCACCTCGCCGACGTTCAAGGACGCCTTCGACCTCAGCCGGGAGCCGAAGAAGACGCGCGAGCGGTACGGCCGCACCACTTACGGCCAGAGTTGTTTGCTCGCCCGGCGGCTGGTCGAGGCGGGGGCGAAGTTCATCAACGTGTACTTCGCGCGGAGCATCGGCGGGGCCGGCAACGGCTGGGATTACCACGGCTTCCGCGGCGAGAGCGTGCCGGATCGGTTGAAGGAACTGATGCCGCTCACGGACCAAACACTTTCGACGCTCGTCACAGATTTGAAGGAGCGCGGGCTACTGGACAGCACGCTGGTGGTGTGGGTGGGCGAGTTCGGCCGCACGCCGAAGATTTCGGGCAACGGCGGGCGGGACCACTGGCCGCAGTGCTACAACGCGGTGCTGGCCGGCGGCGGGGCGAAGGCCGGGTTCGTGTACGGGAAGAGTGACAAGCTCGGCGCGCACCCGACCGAAGGCACCGCCACCCCCGAAGACCTCGCCGCGACGATGTACCACTGCCTGGGCATCGACCCGGAGAC
>JBBRUO010000268.1:0-7749 GCA_038247725.1 Gemmatales bacterium | reverse complement strand
TGGCTGGTGTTGGCGGACGTGTGGTTCCCCGGCTGGGTGTGCCGTATTGATGGCGTCGAAGTGCCGATCCGCCGGGCGAATCACGCCTTCCGTGCGGTCGAGTTGCCGGCCGGCGGGAAGCGGATCGAGTTCGCCTTCGAGCCGAGGTCGTACCGCGCCGGCTGGTGGGTGAGCGCGATTTCGGTCGCGGTCGTTGTCCTGGTCTGGATTGCGGCCGTCGTCTGGCGGGTCACGCGGAAGCGGCCGGTTGCTCCCGTGTGACCGTCCGCGCGGTTACCGCCCGCCGAAAGCGCGGACCTGGCCGAGCAGTTGCCGCACGGCGGGTTGGTGCTTCTCCGGCACCTGGCCTTCTCCACGAAAAGTGGACACGGAATTAACGGAGGGGCGGGTTGTGCCGGCGTTCGTACTCGACGAGGGAGAGGTACCCCAGTGACGAGAGCCGCCGGACCGGGTTGTCGAACACCTCGATGGACTCGAACACGAGCGCTCGCGCGTCATCACGAGTGCAGTCCGTCGGGAAGTCTCTCTCGCGTTTCAGGCTGGCGAAGAACGACTCCATCGGGGCATTGTCCCAGCACTGGGCACCCCGCTCACACTGCACGCGATGCCGTGCTGCGTGAGTGCCACTTGGTCGTGACCACTCGCGGACTGGTTGCCCCGATCCGAGTGCGCCAGCAACCCCGCCGCCGGGTGGCGACGGCCCAACGCCTGGTGCAATGCGTCCACCACTAACCGACTCGTCATCGTCGCAGCCGACGATCCGCCAACTGAACAGATCCTCCACGACAGCCAAGGTCTAGCCACCCCTCGGCCAGGTACGTCTTGGGAGTTTGGGCCATCGGTGGGTCTCCTGTCGCGGGAGTTTACACCGGTAACTGCGTGTCCACCAAACCTGGGGTGGTCCATACTCCGGGCGAGCCTGAGCTGCTTCCAGACTGTCCCCCACAAGGTGAGAAGCATCATCCAGGGACGGCCCAAACGGAAGGCCGCCAAATGAGACAGTCGCGGTGGTTTCATGTATCAGCCGGTATCTTTCCGGATAGCCTCTGTTCGGCCGAACCGCAGAATCATGGGCGCTTTAAAATCCAAGTTTGGCGGCCACCCACAACTTCAGGTGGGGCAACGGGCTGCTTTCCGGATCGCCTCGAACGCATCCCGTGCGGCCGCGATGAACGAGTCGGGGTAGTCCGGCCACACGAACGGGTGTTCGAGGTGCGGGTTCATTCCTGGGAACGGCGACGGCGTGGGTGTTCCTCGGGGCGGGTGGCGCGCGAGATCACTTGGGGTTATCATACCACCGCCCCGCCACTCCCTCTGGGAGTGATGGGCAGCCACCCGCCTCGCTCGCGGAGCTCGTTCCGAATCGACAACCCGCGTCCGGTGCTGCTCATGATCATCGCGCTGGCGTCGCCGTCGGTCGCCGTCACCCTCGACGATGGTTTGGCCAAAGTGCGACGGTTCGTCGCCGAAGCGGCGGCACGGGGGGCGGAGATCGTTTGCTTTCCGGAAGCGTATCTGCCGGGCCTGCGCGGGCTGGACTTCGATGTCCCGCGATATGACCGAGCCGACCAGGACCGCGTGTTGGAGACCGTGGCCGGGTGGGCGCGGGAGTACGCCGTCGCCACGGTCATGGGTCTGGAACTCGTCACTCCGGCCGGCCGCCAGATTGCCGCCCATGTCTTCGACGCGAACGGCCACTCCCTCGGCTTCCAGACGAAGAACCAACTCGACCCCAGCGAAGACGCGAATGACGTTCCCGGCGACACCCGCCGGATGTTCGCGGTGAACGGCGTCCCGTTCGGCATCGTCATCTGTCACGAAGGGTGGCGATACCCGGAGACGGTTCGCTGGGCGGCGGCGCGGGGAGCGAAGGTCGTCTTCCACCCGCAGCACACCGGCTATCAGAAGGCGGGTATCGTCCCAACCGAGTGGGGCGCGAGGGGTGGAGCCTACTACGAACAGGCCATGATGATGCGGAGCCGGGAGAACACGGTCTACTTCGCCAGCGTCAACTACGCCCTGCGTTACCCGGAGTCGGCCACCAGCCTCATCGCCCCGTCCGGCGAGTGTCAGGCGTACTTGCCGTATGGGTCGGAAGGGGTGCTGGTGCGAGAGATCGACCCGGAGTTGGCCACCGGGGTGCTCGCCCGGCGGTACGCGGCGGAGCGGTGTCGCGAGGTGGGGTGAAGGTGGGCGCGACTCACCCGCCGAACAGGCGGGTGAACCAACTCGCCTTCGGGCGGCGGGGCACCGGCACGTTGACCGTCAACCCTTGCAGCACGGCCGACCCGCGGAGGGCGGCGATCACGTCGGCGGGGCCGGCCCCGATCCACTTCGCCAGCACCCGGTGGCCCGCCCGGAGGCGGGGCGGGCGGCGGTCGAGGTTGTGGCCGTCGGACCCGAGCAGGTGAATCATCCCCGACTTCGCCCACCGTTTCAGCACCGGCTCGTGGCCCGGCGGTGGGTCGGCGAGGGCGTCGGCGGTCACTTGCAGCAGGCACCCGGCGGCGATGAATAACTCGGCGAGGGCCGGGTCGTCCAGGAGCGGGTCGTACCGTTCGGCGTGCGCGAGGACGATCCGCACCCCCAGCGGCTTCAGTTCGGCGGCCAGCGGGCGGAGGTCCACGAACTGGCCGTGCGGCATCTCTACCAAAAGCCACTTCCGACGGTCGCCCATCGACAGCGTGCGGCCGGCCGTCCAGTCGGAGACGAGGTGTTCGGTCAGCAGGATTTCGGCCGACGGGTAGACGGCGAGGGGAACGCCGGCGTCCTTCAAACTCGTGACCAAATCGGCGGCGGCGGCGCGGAGGGCGTCCGGCGTATTGTCCGGGTAGGAGGCGTTCTGGTGGGCGAGGGCGGTGGCCGACCGTGCCCCCTCGGCCACCAGCATCCGGCACATGGCGACGGCTTCGTCGGCTGTGCGCGGGCCGTCGTCGCGGCCGGCGAGCAGGTGGACGTGGGTGTCGGCCAGTGGGGCCATGCCATCTCCGGTCAGCGAGGGTCGGTGTCGGCGTCGTCGGTGTACTGTTCCGTGTACTCGTAGTTGTAGGCGTACTTGTAGGTGCCGTACCCGGTCCCGTAGCCGGCGGCGGGGGAGTCCATGCCGTTGACCACGACGCCGATCAGGTTGGCCCCGGTGTCGGTGAGCAGTTCCTTCGCCCGCTCGACTTGCACGCGGGACCGCCGGGTGATGCCGAACACGAGGATGACGGCGTCCACCCGCTGGGCGACGACGAGCGGGTCACTGACCGCCAGCAGCGGCGGGGTGTCGATGACGACGTGGTCGTAGGCGGCCTTGAGGTCGCCCAGGATGGCGGCGAACCGCTCCCCGGCGAGCAACTCGGCCGGGTTCGCCGGGCGGGGGCCGCACGGCAGCACGAACAGGTTGTCCACGTCGCTCGGGCGGACGGCGGCGTCCAACTCGGCGGTGCCGTCCACCACGGACGCGAGGCCGAGCTCGGGCTTGGTGATGGCGAACAGGGTGTGGACTCTCGGCTTACGGAAGTCGGCGTCGATCAGGATCACGCGGTTGCCGGCCTGGGCGAGGGAGATCGCCAGGTTGGCGGCGGTGGTGGACTTGCCGTCGCCGGGGTTCGGGCTGGTCACCTGGATGAGGCGGTGCCCGGCCGCCCGCGTCGCCACCAACACCTGGGTCCGCACCCCGCGGAAGGTCTCGGCCTCCACCGACTTCGGCCGGCGGGCGGTGACCAGAACGGCGTCGTACCCGGCGGAGACGTCGGCCGTGGCCGGCTGGTCGAGGCGGATCGCCGGGATGTGACCGAACACCGGAACGCCCAGCCGTCGGCGAATCTCGGCCGGGTCGCGGAAACTCTGGTCGGCCAGTTCGGCGAGATACGAGAGGCCGACGCCGAGCAGCAGGCCGAGTACGAGGCCGGGCAGCACCCACGTCGGCAGGCGGGGCGCGATCTTGTACCCCACCCGCGGGCTGTCAAGCTCTCGTGCGTCGTACGAACGGTTGGACTCCTTCGCCGTGGCCAGTGCCTGCTGGCGGTCCAACTGCCGGTTGATCTCGAGGTTCTCTTCGTTGAGCTGACGACTGAGCAACTCGGCCTGATCTTGCACCGCGGCCCCTTTCCGCAGCAACTCCTCGTCGTGCTTCACCTGGGCGGCGATCTTGTCCCGCTGCAGTTCGAGGGCCGCCTTCCGCTCCCGCTGCCGGCCCTCGTACAAGGCCAACTCGTCCACCGTGTCGGCCGCGCCGGTCGAGCGGCCGATCAACTCCCGGTAGAACGCGATCTGCCCGTCCAACTCCTTCATGGTCGGGTGGTCCTTGCCCATCCGCTCGGCCAGTTCCAGCCGCCGGGCGTTCAACTGGAGCAGCACCGACTCCAGGCCGGTCGGGCCAGCCGCCTCGCCGGGGGTGCGGGCCAGGCCGATCAGTTGCCGCATCTTGGCTTGCCGAGCGGCCGGCGACGGGCCGACATCCTGGATCGCCTTCAGGTCCCTCTCGACGCCGATCAGTTCGAGTTCGAGGGTGAAAGCCTGGTTGGTGTTCGTGGTGACGCGGGAGCGGACGAGCGGCAGTTCCTCGATAGTGATGCGGTTCAACTCGTCTTTCTTCTCGTGCAGCCGCTGCTCGAGCGCCTGCCGTTCATTCACCTTCCGGTCGAGGGTGGTTCGCACCTCGGCCACCTGTTGGACCAGCGCCTCCGAGTACCCCCGGTCGAGGTACTTCTGCACGGCCCGGATGACGGCGTCGAGGATCGTCTTGGCGTCGCCGGGGTCGTGGCTGGTATACGTCAGCGTCAGCACCGAACTGCTGGTGGTGGCGATGGCGTTCGGGTCGCGGACGCGGCTGATGCTCAGAGACGCCTTGAGGGTGTCCAGGCGGGCGGTCTCGTCGTCCGGCAGGGGGAGGGTCAGTTGGGCGGCGTCCAGCGTGCGGGCGGCCTCGCCGAGGACGGCGTCGGAAGCGATGATCTGCGTCATCGTGGCGACGTAATCCTCCAGGTACACCATCCGCCCATCGGCCGCATTGGAGTCGTACCGCTTGCTCACCTGGATGCGGGTGGTGGACTGGTACACCGGCTTCGACAACGAGAACCCGAGGAACCCGAGGACGCCACCGGCGACGGCCAACAGCACGAGCAGCGGCCACCGGCGCAAGGCCGGTGCCAGAAAGCCGAGGGGGGACCGATTCGCGTCGTTGGTCCCGGTGTCGGTGTCGGTCACGGGAAAGTCCTGGTGCGTCGGCGGGGGAAGGCCGTGGGGTATCGGCCCGTGACGGGTCGGTGCTGGAACCGAGCCGGACGGCGCGACCGATCCCGCCGGCGGGCGGGGCCGGTCATGCCGGTCGCCCGCGTCAGGCGGGCACGACGGGGCGGGTGGGGTCCGCCGGAAGCGGCGTGTATTCGGCGAGGGATGACGGGCGAAGGAAGCCCGTCGGCGGGGCGGCGGCCATGAGCTCCTCGCTCGACCGCACGACGACGGAGAGGGCGGCCAACTTCTCCGCCATGCACCCGCCCGCCCGCTCCCCGCTGACCGTCAGCCGGCCGACCAACTGGCCGCCGGCGACCAGGGGCAGTTCCACCCGCCAGACCGAGAGCGGGTCGTCCCCCGCCCCCGCCCGCCGCCACCGCCGGTGATACCCCTCGTGCCACAGCGGGGCGTTCACGTCCAGCGACACGGTGGTCAAGTGCAGGGCCTGGGCGTCGTGAACGATTCGCTGCCACACCGCCCCCCACCCGTGCGTCCCTTGCAGCCGCACCTCCAGATCGACGCCCCCGACGCCGGCGGCCTTGCGGAGGGCGGACCCGGCGCGGGCGCGGACGAGCCGCAACTCGGCCGCCCCGAACAGCCCGCACACGACCAGCGTGACCGCCACCAGCAGGGCCGCGGCGACGGCGATCAGGTCGTTGTTCCACGACGCGCTGAGGACCGCGCCGGTCGCCGCCACCGCCCCGAACCCGCCGACGGTGAGCAGCACGCGCGGGATGCTGTACCCCCGCCGCAGCAAGACGTGGTGCAGGTGCCCGCGGTCGGCGATGGCCAACCCGCGGCCGGTCAACTGGCGGCGGACGACGGCGGCGGCGGTGTCCAGCACCGGCAGCACCATCAAGGCGAGGGGGGCGAGGACGGCGAACGCCGGCCCCTTCAGCGAGGCGTCCACCGCCAGCACCGCCACCGTCAGGCCGATGAGCGAACTGCCGCAGTCGCCCAGGTAGACGGTGGCCGGCGGCAGGTTGTACCGCAGGAAGCCGATCAGCCCGCCGGCGGCCGCCACCGACACCAGCACGGCGAACCCGGCCCCGGTGACGGCGGACATGGCGGCCAGCCCGAGGAAAATGGCGGTTCCCACCGCCCCGAGCATGCCGTCCATGCCGTCGAGCAGGTTCAGCGCGTTGACGGCGAACACGAACCACGCCAGGGTGAACGGGACGGCGAACCCGCCGAGCGGGATCACCACCCCGAACGCGCTCACCTGGCGGATCAGCAAGTCGCCGCCGACGATCAGGACCGCCACCGCCACCAGTTGGCCGAACAGTTTGTGCCGCGCGCGCAGGTTCCGCAGGTCGTCCAGCAGGCCGACGGCGGCCAGGAGGGTGGCGGCGGCGGCCACCGCCACCCACCGCGTCTCCCGCCCGGCGAACGCCGTGGCCACGTCCGCATCCACCAGCGAGGCGACGACGAGGGCGACCGGGACGGCGAGCAGGAACGCCAGCCCGCCGACCACCGCGACCGGCCGCGCGTGGATCTTCCGCCGGCCGTCCGGCGCGTCGCGGAGGCCGACCCGTTCGGCCAGCGTCCGGCCCAGCCGGGTGAACCCCAGTCCGAACCCGACGGCGAGGACGAAGACGAGGGCAGCGGTGAGGAGCACGGTTCGGTCCTCAGGTTTCGGATGCGGACGCGGTCGCCAACCCCAGCGCGGCCCCGTCCACTACGATCGACAACCCCTGGCGAATGAAGTCCACCCGCACGACGAACTTGAACCCGCCGGCCGCCGTCACGATCGTGCCGGTCAACCCCGTCAACGGCCCCTGGCGCATCGTCACCCGTGTCCCAGGTTCTAGACGCCGCTCGGCCGTCACGGGTTCCCCCAGATCGAGAATTCGCCGCACCCGCCGCAGGTCGTCCCACAGTCCGGGTTGGTCCGCGACGGGGAGCAGCGACGCCACGCGGGGGTTGAATTGGACCCGCCCGCGATCCCCCTCCGCCACCCGCGCGAAGACGTACCCGGCGAACAGGGGCGGGCGGGACACGACGATTTTCGCCCGCACCTTCACCCGCCGCCGGTCGCACGGCAGGTAGAACGGCACTCCCGCCGCGAGCAATTCCCGCGCCACGGCCTTCTCCTGACGCGGGCGGGTGTGGGCCACCACCCACCGGTGGCCGTCGTCGGCCATCTGGAACAGGTCCGGCGGGTACTGGTCCTGTTCCGCGTCGAGGATCGGCATTTCAACGAATCTCGTCAGAGTTTGTGAGACAATCGGCGGGCAAAACCAGCGCGGGCGAAACGGGGCGAAAATGAGCGTGTCGGGTCGCTCAGGATCGACGACCTCTGTCCCGAAGCGGTAAAGCGCCTCCATCGAGCCGGAGGGCTTGATGGATTCGCAGTCTCTCAGCTCGACTGATGGCGATTTTCGAGGGGCCTGTTCACGAATCCCCTGGGAATCAATACGACTCGGGGTTTCTGGAAGACCCACAGGCGGTCCAGGGTGTCCAAAAACCCTGCCCCACAGCAAGAATCCCCAGCAATCCCGACGCTCCAACGCCGCCGAAATCGGCATC
>JBBRUO010000267.1:0-7755 GCA_038247725.1 Gemmatales bacterium | reverse complement strand
GGGCGCGACGGCGATTCGGCCGTCCATTCCCGCCTCATGCGGCGTTGGTCACCTTCCGATTCGGCGCGCGGGCGAGAATCTGCGAGGCGGCGTCCTTGGCATCGCACTTGTCCTCCGACGGCTCGACCGACGGCCCGCCTTCCCCTTCCAAACGGGCCAAGGCATCGACATCCTCGATGTTGTTCAACGTCGGCAGGTGGCGGAAGTCGCCGCGGAGAACCCGGAGCGAGATCCGCTCGTCCTCGATTTCCGACCCCGACCGGTATCCCATCCACGAGAACGCGTCGGCCAGCAGACTCCGCGGGAGGAACAGGTACTGGAGCAGCACCGCCCCCGCGACGGCGACGAGGATGAGCCACCACGGGCTGGCCCACGCCGTGAGGGCGAGGCCGGTGACCAGCAAGACACCCGCCGCCGCTTTCACCAGCCGGCCGCTCGTCCACTCCCGGTCCAGTTCGTCGAGTCGCGCGGACAGGGCCTCAGGACCTTGTTCCGCGATCCGCGTCAGCCGTTGATAGAGTTTCTGGTACGACTGACTGCCCGGTCGTCGCTCGATATTCATGATGGACTCCTGATTCGCGACAGGTGCCGCAGTACCACCGTGTTGCAAGCGGAGTGCCAAATCGATCAGCCTCGCGGCTTGGCGTACACGAGAACCGCGTACGGGCCGACGGAAACGGTTCCCGTCGCCGGCAGGCCGTCGCGGCCGTCCGGCCGGGCGGTCACGTCACCGCTGGGGTGGTCGCCGAAATGATCGCTGTAACCGCGCCAGTCGGAATTCACCTTGAGCACCCAGTTGCCGGCGGCCGGGAAGCCGATGTCATACCCGTCGCGCGGGTCCCGGTGGAAGTTGGCGACGATCACCACGTCGTCGCCGTCCCCGCCTTCATCCCACCGGCGGAAGGCGATCACGTTCCAGTCGTCGTTGACGTGGTAAACGTGGACGTTCTGCCCGCACAGCCCTCGCGTGTCGCCGTCCCGGTTCCGCCGCAGGCGGATCAGGTCGCGGTACAACCGGACGATGCCGCGGAAATCCTTTTGCTGGTGCCAGTCCACTGGCACCGTGTCGCGGAACCAGCCGCCCTCCAGGAACTCCTGCCCCTGGAAGAGCATCGGGATGCCCGGCGACGTGAAGACGAGTGCCGCCGCCAGGGTGGATCGCTTCTGGGCGAAGTAGTTGTTCGGGTCGCCCGGCGCGATCTCGTGGACGACCCGCGCGCGGCCGTTGGCCACCTCGTCGTGGCTCTCCGAATAAATGATCCGCTCGAAGGCCGCGCCGTTGTACTTGTGCGCGATTGCCGCCGCCACTTTGTCCATCGAGCGGTGTTCGTCGGCGGCGACGATGACCGCCTCGCGGATCGGGTGGACGAACTGGTCGTCCCACTGCGCCCCGTACCCGGCCCCGCCGACACCCACCCCGCTGGTGATCGCCCCCAGGTGTTGCAAGTCCTCGGCGACGGTCAGGGTGTTCGGGTGTTTCTCCCGGATGTCCTTGTTGATCCACTGCATCAGCGACCAGCCGTCGGGCAGGTTGGACTCACCATCGGCGCGGACGCTCCGCATGTATAGGGTCATGTCCATCCGCAACCCGTCCACGTGGTAATCCTCCACCCACATGAGGGCGTTGTCGCGGATGTACTGCCGCACCTCCGGCCGGCCGAAGTCCGGGCGGGTGTCGCCCCACGGGGTGGACCGCCGCCAGTCCGAGTAGAAGTAGATGCCGCCGCCGTCGTTCTCGCTCCAGCCGTCGAACCGCCACAGGTCCAGGTCGCTCGGCCCGAAGTGGTTGTACACCACGTCCAGCATGACCGCGAACCCGTTCCGGTGCGCCTCCCGGATGAACTTCTTGAACTCGCCCGGCCCGCCGTACGCGCTCTCCACGGCGAACGGGTGCGCGGGGTTGTAACCCCAACTGCGGTCGCCGGCGAATTCGGCCACCGGCATCAGTTGCAGGCAGTTGACGCCCAGGTTCTTGAGGTGGTCGAAGCGGCGGACGATGTCGGCGAAGGTGCCGGGGGTGTCCACGTCCGGGCGGGTGTCGTTGAACGTGCCGACGTGCAACTCGTAGATGACCCACTCGTTCCAGGAGGGTGTCGGCATGTACGCCTCGCCCCAATCGAAATGCGGGTCGTGGACGACGCCGTTGCCGACAGAGTTCGTCACTTCGCGGGCATACGGGTCGATGCGGGTGAACTCGCCCGTCGGGGTGTTCAGGTGGTAGCGGTACTCGTGCCCGACCCGCGCGCGGTCCAGATCGGCGTACCAGTAGCCATTCTCCTCACGGGTCATCGGGTCGGCATCCGCCTTCCAATCGTTGAAGCCTCCGACGACGGACACCGCCTCGGCGTGCGGTGCCCACACGCGGAAGGCGGTGCCGGAATCGTGCGGGATGGCACCCATCCCGGTACGGGCCGCGGTGCGGGGTTGCTCGGACATGCGTCGCTCACGGACAGGAAGAGAAGGTGACGGAAGTAGGGTATCGACAAACGAATAGACCTGCCGGATGCGGCAGGTCTATTTCGCGATGACTCTGGGATTCGGTGTCAGACCAGTTCGTTCGGTCGCGACCGGCCAAACAGCAGGGTGACCACGAACAGCACCAGGAAGACGCCGAACAGGATGCGGGCGGCGAAGATCGCGGTTCCCGCGGCGGTGGTGAAGCCGAGGACGCCGGCCACCAGAGCGATGACCAGGAACAAGAGGGCATAGCGAAGCATGGGAGGGAACCTCGTAGTGCTGGAAGAAACGGCCGGGGTGGGGTAGGACCCCGGCCAAGAGGAGGTCTCGGTATCGATCAACCGCGCCTGTTGGCACGCGGGTCATTTTTTCGAGTTGCAGTCTTCGATTGCGAGAGAACATTAAGCACTCCCCGTGCCAAAGTGTGTCGGGAGGCAACTTCCGCTGGACGACTTTTCTGAATGGGGTGATTAGGAGTCGCGGTAAAAAGCAACACCGTCTTCTGTTGCTACCTCATGCTCGTCGGTGGCTTCGGAGAAGAGTCCACCTGCCGAACTTGCATCGCGCGGGAACACGGAGTTGAGTGACGGCCTTCCTGGTCGGGGGAACACGGTTTCCATTCGTGCAATGTGGTTTCCACCAGCAAAAACAAACTGCCCCCGCGGATCACCCATTCGGATGAAGCGCGGGGGCGGTTGGCACGTCGCGGCAGGGATCACTTTCCGGCGAGGTTTAGCTGCTGGACCAACTGGTCCAAGGCGTCGATGTGCAGCTTGCAGCGGGGCAGCAGGTCGTTGCGGAACAGGTGCTTGCACTCGACCGACATGTCGTCATTGGCCAGTGCCGTCTCGTAAATCCCGATGCCGTGTTCCTCCCCCCGGCGGAGGGCGGCCAAGGCGGTCTGGGGGCCCATCACTTTCGCCACGCCAGTGACGGCGGTGGCGAACACACCCCACACGCCCGCCCCTTCGGACGGAGTGCAACCGAGAGTGGCCACGCGGGTGCTGAGGACTTCGGTGGCTGCCGCGTGCTCGCCGCGAATTCGCTGGAGTTCCTTCACGATGAGAGCGTTCTGCGTGCCTTCGAACTTGCTCAGGGCCTGATCGTAGGTCTCAACGGCAGCCAGTTCCCCACGGAGCAGGGAGTTCAGGGCATCGGCATCGCCGGTGCCGGCGGTGATCGGCGGAGCGGTGGTCGGCCCGGTCGCGGTAACGGAAGTCATGGTTGTGGTCTCCACGGGAAGTTGAGAGCGGCCGAATTGGGCCGGCCCTGGTCTTTTTGCAGGCAGGTTTCGTGCCAACCTGCTGTCGCTCCGGACCCAATGCACTGCATTTTGAGTCGGCGACCAAACATTGGCTTCAAACTTGCCTCATCTGTGTAAGAGTCGGCGACGCGCGATGTCTTTCGTCGCCAACTCTCTCACTCAAAAAGGGGAACTGCCATGTTTCAATGGGCCATCATGTTCTTTATCGTGGCGCTGGTCGCCGCCGTGTTCGGGTTCGGCGGCATCGCCGGGGAAGCGGCCTGGATCGGCAAGATCCTCTTGGTCGTCTTCCTCGTGCTCGCGCTCTTCTCGGTAGTCCTGGGCCGGCGGGCACCCGCCCCATGAGTTCGACCGCGAGAGCCACAGTGGCTCATCACTCGTTGTGGAAACAGTAGCGCGAGCGGGACCGGCTCCCCACCCGCGCCGGTGCCGCCTGCCTCACAAATCCCCGCCGCCGCGTTTGCTCCACCACGGCAGGAACAGGCCGCCGTCCACGTGCAACGTGGTGCCGGTGATGTACCCGGAGGCGGGATCGGCGAGGAACAGCACCGCGCGGGCGATCTCCTCGGCCGTCGCCAGCCGCCCCAGGGGTAATCCGGAGGCGGCTTTCTTGATGCCGTCGTCGTCCAGGAACTTCCGCTCGCCGGGGGTGTCGGTCCAGCCGGGGTAAACGCCGTTCACGCGGACCTTGTGCGGCAGCAGTTCGGTGGCGGCGGTCAGCACCACCATGTCCAGCCCGGCCTTGGCCACGTTGTACGCCATGCAGTTCGGGAACGCGATCTTCCCGTGCGGGCTGCTGACGATCACCGCCGACCCGCCGGTCCCCTGGGCGACCATCCGCCGACAGCACGACCGCAGCGCGTGAATCGCCCCCATCAGGCTCACGTCCAGCGTCTTCTTGAAGCCGCCCATGTCGGCGGTCAAGAACGGCTCCCGCTCGCTGAACACAGCCGACGACACGAACACGTCCAGCCGACCGAGCTTTGCTACGGCGTCGGCCACCATCCCCTCGACGGCGGCCTCGTCGGACACGTCCACGGGGTACAACAGCGCTTTGCGGCCGAGTGCCCGGATGTGTGCGGCGGTGGCTTCGGCGTCGGCGTGGAGGCTGTAGTAATTCAGGATCACGTCGGCCCCGGCTTCCGCCAGGGCCACGGCCGTCGCCCGCCCGATGCCCGACGACGCGCCGGTCACGAGCGCCACCTGACCCGCTAACGGCCCGGCCATTCAACACCTCCAAAGAGTTTCAAGTTTCAGGTTTCAAGTGTCACGCCGGACAGCCGACCGCAAACTTGGAACCTGAAACTTGGAACTTGAAACCTCAGCGTTTTCGCGTGTCGCCTTTCGGCTTGGTCAGCCCGGCCTTCTCCATGAGCGACTGACTCAGGATACTCTCCTGATCGTCGGTCGGGTCGTCCAC
This sequence comes from Gemmatales bacterium, assembly GCA_038247725.1. GTDB lineage: Bacteria > Planctomycetota > Planctomycetia > Gemmatales > Gemmataceae > JALHQU01. Next base: position 2,614 of record JBBRUO010000267.1, on the reverse strand, counting down.
TGCCACGCCGTCTGCCAGGGTGTATTCGATGGTGAATTTGTGGCCGGCGATGCCCACCTCGTCGCCCGGCCGCAGCGGCCGCGACGGCACTCGCTCGCCGTTCACCTTGACGCCGTTCGTGCTGCCCATGTCGCGGACGGTCCACACCCCGTTGCGGAGGGCGAACTCGGCGTGGATGCCGGACACGTTGTGGTAATCCAGGCGGATGTCGCACGACTGACGCCGGCCGACGGTCATGGTGTGCATGACCAGCGGAATCGGGTCTCCGCCGCCCACGGGCACCAACCGGCCCAACTCGATGTCCATGCCTTGGCCCTCCGAAGGTTTCACAAGACGGGCCGGCGCGGAATCCCGCCGCCGGCCGGAAGATGATAACACCGGCCCATCTTACCACCTGGGCAAACGGCGTAAAACGACTGCCGTTCAGAAACCGTGCCGGCCGGCCGGGGGACCGTCGGATTATCCTTCGGCTCGTGCCGGTTGAATCGACGGTCGCCGCGCGGTACCGTGTCAGGCTATCCCCTTCTCTCCAAACGGTGACTCATGCGCGGACTCGGAGTTCTCGCCCTCGGCCTGGCGTGGGCCGGCGGCGCGGCGGCGATTGACGACTACAAACCGTGCCCGGAGACGAAGCCGGTGGCCGACGCGCCCAAGGGCACCGTCACCGAGCACACGTTCGCCGCCAGCAAGGTGTTCCCCGGCACCACCCGCCAGTTCTGGGTGTACGTGCCGAAGCAGTACGACGGCACCGCGCCGGCGGCGCTAATGGTGTTCCAGGACGGGGCCGGGTACAAAGGGAATTGGGGGACGCCGGCCGTGTTCGACAACCTGATTCACGCGAAGGAGATGCCCGTCACCGTCGGCGTGTTCGTCAACCCCGGCGTGTTCCCGAACCAGAAGAACCCGAAGGGCGGCGCGCGGTCCAACCGCAGCTTCGAGTACGACACCGTGAGCGGGGATTACGTGAAGTTCCTCGACGAGGAGTTGCTGTCGGAAGTGGAGAAGGTGGCGAAGGTGAAGCTCCGCACCGACGCGGCGGGGCGAGCCATCGGCGGCATCAGCTCCGGAGGCATCTGCGCGTTCACCGCCGCCTGGGAGAAGCCGGAGAGCTACTCGAAGGTGCTGAGCCACGTCGGCAGCTTCACCAACATTCGCGGCGGCGACGCCTACCCCGGCCTCATCCGCAAGACCGACCGCAAGCCGATCCGCTGCTTCCTGCAAGACGGGTCCGGCGACCTCGACAACCTGCACGGCAGTTGGCCGCTGTCCAACCAGCAGATGGCCGCCGCCCTGCGGTACATGGGGTACGACTACAAGTTCGCCTTCGGCGACGGCGGGCACAACGGCAAGCACGGTGGGGCACTGCTCGCCGACAGCCTGCGGTGGCTGTGGCGGGACTGGGACAAGACCCAAACCGGAGGTGGGAAGTGAGCAAGTACATTCTCGGCGTCGTCGCCGCGTTGGTGTTGGCGTCCGTCGGGGTCGCCCAGGACATGCCGCTGTTCACCTTCGCCAAGCTCGGCGCGACGTGGGAGAAGACCGAGGGCGAATGGGGCAAGGCCATCTCGCCGGTGGACATCCCCGGCGCGGCGAACGCGCTCAGCAAGGATGGCGCGACGTTGTACGCCGGCTACCCGGATCGATCCGCCGTGTGGGCGTACCCGGTCCAGAACGGTCGACCCGTTCTGGACGCCGGCGCGCCGTACGCGCCGCTGCGGATCGTGGCCGGGTACGACAACAGCCGCGAGGCCCGCGAGAAGCGGAAGGCAAACCCGCCGACGTTGGCCGTCCTCGCGCTGGTCGTCGATCCGGCCGGGCGAATTTATGCCGCGACCACGAAGGACGTTCAGGTGTTCGACCCGACCGGCCGATTGTGTGGGACGTTGCCCCTGCCGCACACGGGCACCCCCACGAACATGTCGTTCACTTCGACACCCAACCCCACGCTGATCATCACCATCGACGGACAGGCGTGGACCCGCGAGATGAAGTAACCCTCCCCCGGAACTCGACCGATGGCCCGCCTGGAAGTGGACGTGGACCGGCTCGCCGACCCGACCGCGTGGCCGGATCGGTGCGCCCGCTGCGGCGCGCCCGGTACCGCGCTCTTCCCGGTGCCGGACAAGTACGCCAAGAAGCAACCCGGCTGGCGGGTGCCATTCTGCCCGGCGCACGCCGACGATTGGGATCAAGTGCGGCGGAAGAACCGCCTCGGTATGTGGCTGATCCTCGGCGGGATGGCGCTGGTGGCGGGCATCACCTGGGTGGTGTACCCGCGCTTCGCGGCCGTCCCGGACGACGCGAACCGATTCGCTGCTTCGTTCTTCGTCGCTCTCTTAACGATCATCCCACTCGCGATTGTCCTGGTTCTGTGGGCGAAGACGCCCATCTGCATCGAGAAGATTCAGGGGCGGTTCGCCAGCATCATCGGGTTGGGTCGGGGGTTCAAGGCCGCCGCTGTCGATACCGTTCTGCCCGCCCCGCTCCCGGAAGTCGAGGACGAAGTACGGTTCGATGCGACCCCCTACGCGCCCGGCCCGTCCGCCGCGCCGGAGGCCATCGGGCTGCTGTTTCTGGCGTCCGTGCTGCTCGGCGCGTTGATCGGCTTCGGCAT
>JBBRUO010000266.1:0-7769 GCA_038247725.1 Gemmatales bacterium | reverse complement strand
GGTGGGGGGGGGGGCGGGCGACGACTCGGCCCTTTTTCGCTTGTCGCGCCCCCCGCGCCCGCGCCGCCCCCGCGCCCAACACTTCAATCCAATTCGGTCTCACTTGCTCTCCGACTCGACCACGTCGCCGGGCTGTGGGTAATCCGCCGCGGACGGCCGCGTCACGTTCGCCGGCAACACGAACTGGGCAGCGGCCTTGTCCGGGTCGATCTCGTCGCGGACGATGAGGTAGCCGACGAACTTCGGATTCTTCGGGTCGAGGCGCTTGACGACCAATTTCGTTCCGGCACGGAGGCCAGTCGCGCCACCCGGTGTAATCTCGACGAACTCGCCGGTCGAGCCGACCTTACTGACGGTGCCGCGGAACCCTTCCGGAGCGGTGGGCCGAATCGCATCGCCCGCGCCGACACCCTGCTTGAGTCGGGCGGTCAGTTCCTTCACCTTGTCGTCCGTGTTCCGCAGGGCGTTCTCCAGCGTCGCGGCCCGCTGCTTCTCGGCGTCGGCGTCCCGCTGGGCCTGCTCCTGGAGCAACTTCGCCGTCGCCGTGGTCTTGTTGAGCGCGACCACTTGGTCCTGGGCGGTGGCCAGCGACCCGGTCAGGTTCGCCACCTCCGTCTGCAACTCCGTTTGCCGGATGAGGGCCTTGTTGATGTCCGGGTTGTTCTTGGCGGCGGTCGTCAGTTTGGCGTCGATCTCGTCCTTCAGGAGTTTCAGTTCGTCGCGGAGTCGGGCGACGGTGTCGATGGCGGCGTCGCGGTCCCGCTTCATCGACTCCGTTTCGGCCTTGGTGCCCGACCGCTCGGCCTCGGCCTGGAGTTTCAGCTTCTCGTGCGCCTCGGCGGTGGCGAGGGCCTGCTTCTGGTAGCGATCCGCCTCCGCCTTCCAGTTGGTGCGGCTGACGTAGGTGTTGACAGTCAGCCACGCCCACACGAGGGCGAGGAGGAAGACGAAGATGGCGAGCATCTTGCCGAGCGGGGTCATCGGTCGAGTCCTCGGGCTGTCGGGTAAACGCAGGGTGTTCGGGGTTAGCGGGAGCCGACGACGGCCGGGACTGGGACGGCGACGACCGGCAGGGTCACGCCGAACACCTTCAGCCGCTCGATCAGTTGGTCGTTCCGCTTCTGGAGGGTGATCAGTTGGGCGTCCCAGTTCACCCGGTTGTCGTCCAGGTATCGCTTCTCGTCTTGCCGCCGCTCGCGGGCGAGGCGGTATCGCAGAATGCCGTCGTTGAAGGCGGCGACATCGCGGTCGATGCCGCGGATGCTGTTGCCGGTGGCCTCAAGCGCCGCCGTGCCCGCGACAGTGTCGTCCACGGCCTTCTGCAACTCCTTCTGGAGGAGGTCCAGCCCGCGAAGTTCCACGACGATGTCGTTGCCGGTCCGGTCCTTCTTGGCGACCGTCGTCTTGCGGGTGCTGGTGAGGTCCAGGCGATCCGACGGGTTCTGGCCGGGCCGGATGCCGGGGCGATCGAGTTCGAAGAACTGGCCGTCCTTCGCCTGCTGGATCTTGGTGGCGAGCGCCCGCGTGCGGTCGAACAGTTGGGCTTCCGCGTTCCGCACCGTCGCCAGGGCGTCGGCGTACTGGTTGTTCTTGGTCGCGATGTCCTTGCCGAGCGCCGGCGGGAGCGCGGTCAATTTGGCATCCTTGAAGCCGACATCCTGGGAGAACTTGCCGCGGTATTCCGCGCTCGGCCAGTCCACCCGGTTCGTGTACAGGGACACGGACCACGAGAGCAGCGCCGTCGCCAGGATGGCGTTCAGGAAGACCAGCAGTTTGCCGAGGAAAGTCATGGCCGAACCCTGTGTGCGAAAGCCGGGTGAGGGGGCGGACGACGGTCAGCGGCCGGTCGGCGGCAGCGCCTGACGCTCGGCGAGGATCAGGCGGTCTTCCAGCGAGAAGTTCTCGCGGAGGAGGCGGCCGACCGTCACCTGGAGGGCGAACAGTTCGCTCTCGGTGGCTTCCTGCTCCGTGGCCAGCGCCTTCACCTCGTCGAACAAGTTCTTCGCCACCACCTCCCGCTCGTCCCGGTAGGCCGTCCGCTGGGCGAGGAGCTTTTGCGCGTCCGCCACCTGATTCGTCACCTCCGCGAGCAGCTCTTTTTGCCGGTCGAGGATGCGCTCCCGGTCTCGCGCCCCTTGCTTCATCTGCTCGTATTCGGCGACGAACCGGGCGTCGGCCGCGTACCGCTCGTCGTCCAGCAGGCCGGGGTACGGGGACAGTTGCTCGATTCGATCCGACAGGGCGCGGAGGTATTCCACCTGACCGAACAACAGCATCACCCGCTTCTGCCAGGCGGAATCGTTCGGGTCGAGGTGCGCCAGGAGGAGCAGCGCCCGTTGGCGGCGATCCGCGTCGTTCCGACTCGCGGCGGTGCCCGCGTCGGCGAGGACACCCTCGAAGGCGTCCACTTCGGCGGTGAGTTTCTTCCGGGCGTCGGCCGTTTCCAACGTCGCAGTCGTCACTTGCTGGGCAAGGGCATTGTCGCCGGGGTCCGCCTTGAGGCTAGTCCGGAGTCGGTCCTCGTTCAGGTGGGCTTGGAGAACCGCCGTTTCCGCCGCTTTCACGAGTTTCTGGGCCGCCGTGATGGCCGCGGCGTCGGTCTCCGCCACTTGCGGGCTGGGCGGGTTGATGACGGCGTCGAAGCGTTTGGCCAGCATGCCACGGGCTTTCGCCAAGTTCGCCGCGATCTCGACATCTCGCCCGCCCGCCGCCACGCCTGGGAGGGTGAGCAACCGTTTGACGACCTGGCGTTCCCCGAAACTGTCGGCGAGGAACGTGAGAAAGCCGGGGATGTACCCGCCAGCTTGATCGACGGCCCCGCACAACCACGCGAGGCGAGCCGCGTCGGTGCCTCGGTTGATGAGGAACGTGTCCACCGCCGACTTCACTCGCGCCAACTCGCCCACCACGCTGAGGGGCGGCACGCTGGTGCCGAAGTCGGCCTTCCCCTCCGCTCCGGCGAAGTGAGCCTTGAGCAAGCGGAACGGGATGTCGTCGGTGTGACGCCCGCTGCCGGTCGGCAAGCGGATGGCGACAGACTCGTCGTCCGCCGGCATCGCGACCAGGACGGACGGCTGGCCGGTTTGCGGCTCCGTCGGCAGGCCGTCGATGGTAATCGCGTACCGCAGCCCGGTCGCGTTCAGCGACTGCCGCTTCGCCCAGTTGTCGGTGGCGAAGTACGCGACGGCGGCGGCCGCCAGCACGTTGAGCAGGATGAGAACTTTCCCCAGCGTGGTCATCGGACGGTTCCTCGCGCGTCCCCCGGTCGCCGGTCGGCGGCGGAGTGTTCGGGGAGGGGATTCACTTCCGGTCGATTCTGCCGGATCGGGCGGACGTTGACAAGCGCCGACGTTTGGTAAACCGCGGAACCTCGTCGCTCCCGCAGGCGCGACCGGAACAGCCGGACGGACACGCGCGGCAAAACTCCCCCACCGCTCTGAATATGACAGTTTACCCCGCCGATCCGTCCCCACCAAATCCCTGCGCGACCCGGCGGTCGGCTTTTCAACTTTTTTGCCACGAACCGTGAGCTAGGATGAAGGCAACTCGTCCCCCGGCGGCGGACGGCGCGGATGCGCCGGCTCACCGGACGGCTCACCATCCCGCGACCCCACCCATGTCGTTCGGCACCTCCAGCGCCACCCGCGAACTGGGAAACTACGAACTGCTCGCCAAGATCGCCGAGGGGGGAATGGGGGCGGTGTTTAAGGCGCGACACAAGACCACCCGCCAAGTCGTCGCCATCAAGGTGATTCCCGCCGAAACGGCCCGTCAGACGGTTCTGCTGCGGCGGTTCGAGCAGGAGTTCCGGGCGGCGAGCCTGATCGACCATCCGAACGTGGTGCGGGCGATCGAGTATTGCGGGCTGATGCCGACGCCGTTCCTGGTGATGGAATACGTCGACGGGAAGTCGTTAGGGGATCTCATCGAGTCGGGCGGGCCGATGGGCGAGGAGACTTCCGTCCACGTCCTGGCGCAAGTGTGCGAGGGGTTGCACCGGGCGCATAAGCAGGGGCTGATCCACCGCGACGTGAAACCGGACAACATCCTTCTGACGACCGCCGGGGTGGCCAAACTGACCGACCTCGGGCTGGTGAAGGACATTGAGGGGGAGGAGAACCTGACCCGCACCGGGAAGGGCCTGGGCACCCCGCACTTCATGTCCCCGGAGCAGTTCCGCAACGCCAAATTCGCCGACGTGCGGTGCGACGTGTACTCCCTCGGGGCCACCCTGTTCACCCTCGTCACCGGGCACATCCCGTTCGCCGGCACCAGCCCGCTGGACTGCTGGATCCGCAAGTCCCGCAACGAGTTTCCGCCGCCCAAATCGCTCGCCCCGCACCTGTCCGACCGCGTCGATTTCGCCATCCGCCGGGCCATGACCGCCAACCCCGCCGACCGCCCGGCCTCCTGCCGCGAGTTCATGGAGGATTTGACCGGGGTGGCGTGGCGACCGGGCCAGGGGGCCGGCCTGTCCGACTCGACGGTGACGATCCCGGCCGACGGCAACACCCTCTGGTACATGGTGGTGTACAACGAACTCGGGCTCCCGAAGACCGTGAAGGCGACGACCGACACCATCCGGCGGAACATCCAGTCGGGTACCCTGGGCGACCCCAATCAGGTGTTGGTGTGTCGGTCCAAGGCCGGGCCGTTCGCCCCGCTCCGCACCGTCCCCGAATTCCGCGATTTACTGCTCGAAGAGGCACTCTCGTCCGACGGGTCGAAGTCGGCCCTCCGCTCGCCGATCGCCGGCTCGTCGTCGAAAAGTGGCAAGACTGGCGAAACCTTATCTTCTTCTCGGCGATCGACGCCCTCGCCCGTGGATCAATCAACCCCCATCCCCCTCCCGCCTCCGCTCGCCGCCGCGGACGACCACCGGACTCTCGACGACCGAACGGACGAGTTGTCCGCCGTCCCGCTGACCGACCTGAGCACTTTGCACCTGGACAGTGCCGAACGGCCGAAACTGTCCACGCACATCGAACTCCGAGCCGTGCCTGCCGACCGCCCGTGGTGGCCGGTTCTCCTCATCGCGGTCGCCGCCGGCGCGGCCGCCGTAGCGGCCTTCCAGTTGACCCGCTGAGCCGAGTTCGCAGTCCGGACGGCCGCCGCTACAATAGTGGCTCACCCCATCCATCTCCGAGTCCGCCCCACCGATGTCGCTGCTCACCGAGACCCCGTCCGTCGATCAGTTGGAGACGTTTCCCAACCCCCGCCCCGGCCGGGACTACACGATCGAGATCGTCTGCCCGGAGTTCACCAGCGTCTGCCCGCTGACCGGCCAGCCGGACTTCGGCACCATCACCTACACGTACACGCCGGCGGCGGCGTGCGTGGAGTTGAAGTCGCTGAAGTTGTACCTCCAGCGATTTCGGAGTCAGGGCATCTATTACGAGCAGGTGACGAACCGATTACTCGACGACTTCGTCGCCGCGTGTCAGCCGGTGAAGTGCCGAGTGGTGTCCCGGTGGACGCCCCGCGGCGGCATCAGCACGAATGTGACGTGCGAGTACACCGCCGAGGGGAAGTGAGTGCGATCAGCGGTGTGCCGGTTCCACGACGATCTCGTTCGCGAGTGGGGCCTGCGGCACGACATCCCGTGCCCCCCGCTGAGCAAGCTGCTTCACATGAAACGACGACGCCTTCCCGGCGAGCACGACCGTCTTTCCCCGAACCACGACTACCAAGCCACGGACCCGGCGACCCGTCCAGGTCAGGACGCGATCCCGGACGGAATCCTCGACGGAGATCGAGTCGGACGACATGGGAATCTCGAACGTGGTGAAGCGACGGAATTGGGCAGTTCAGTCGCCGGAGTGCCGAGTTGTTGGGACGCAACCGCATCCCAACTCGGTGTTCATTCACTTGTAGCAAGAGAAGTGCCGAAAACCATCCCCGCGCCATTTTGTGCGCCAGCGGGCAACGACAGTTCGGACAGTGGCGGGATCAGAAAGGTAGCCGTCGGGTCGAAGAGATGGCGGTTTCGAAAAAAGTGGCCCGACTCGGATGAGTCGGGCCACGGAATACCGGGGAATATTTTCGACTCCACCGGTGTTCTTCGTTCTCGCCGAACGCCTTACTTCGTCTTCAACTCGCCCTCGATGGCCTTCACCAGTTCCTCGGCGTCCGGTTTCACGGCGCTCTTGAACCGCCCGACCACTTCGCCGTTGCGGCCGACGAGGAACTTCTCGAAGTTCCAGCCGATGTCGCCGGCGAACTTCGGGTCGGTGTCCTTGCCGGTGAGGAAGGCGTAGAGCGGGGTGATGCCGTCGCCCTTCACCACCACTTTCGCCAGCATCGGGAAGGTGACGCTGTACTTGCTGGAGCAGAACTTGGCGATCTCCTCGTTGGTGCCCGGCTCCTGCTTGCCGAACTCGTTGGCCGGCACGCCGATGACGACGAGGCCGTCCTTCTGGTACTTCTCATAGAGGGCTTGCAGGCCGGTGTATTGCTTGGTGTAGCCGCACTGGCTGGCGACGTTGACGAACAGCACCACCTTGCCCTTGTACTCGGCCAGATCGACTTCCTTACCGTCGATGGCGGCCATTTTGAAGGTGAGCGGGCTCATCGGTTTGGCTCCTTTCGGGTCTTCGGCCCAGGCGACCGAGACGGACAGGACGGCGGCGGCGAGCGACAACGCTTTCATGGCACACTCCGGGGGTACGAACGCAGGTCACTGATAGGCGTCCGCCTCCGTGTTCGACCATTACCGGGATGGGTTTATTCACCGAGGGTTGGAAACACCTCGGTACGGGGTGGAACTGAGTGTGTGACGTCACCGAATCCCGGTGGCGAAGTCCTCGATGGCTTGCGAGGCGGTGGTCAGGTGCGTGCCGCGGGAGGCGGGGGCGTGGCCGACGTGCGAGCGGACCTGCTTGCCGCCCACTTCGTGGGCCAGCATCCCGCCGGCGGCCGGGATCGTGTCGTAGTCGCCGCCGTCCACGTCGTCGTACCGGCAGACGTACCCCGGCAGTTTGGCCTTCTCCCGCTCGTCGTGGTACGACCGCACCACCGCCAGTTGCACCGACTCCCGCGCCCCGGCGTGGATCGGGTGGGCGATGTCGGCGTGCAGTTTGGCCCGCCCCTCCGGGTCGCGGATGGCCCGGCTCTCGTCCAGCCGGCTGCCGCAGTTGTTGCAGAACCGCGCCCGCAGGTGGTTCTTGCACCCGCACCCGCAGCGGTCGGTCAGTTTGCGGCTGGGCATGGCGACGAACACCCCCTTGGTGCCGTCGATGATCTTCAGGTCGCGGACAACGAAGGCGTTGTCAAACGTGACCGAGCAGAAGGCCAACAACCGCTCGCTGTTTTGCTCGCACAACTTGATGCGAACTTCGGTGATGGTCACGGGCGCACTCCTTTGCGGGGGTCGGTTGGGCGGAGCCGGCGCGGAGCCGTCAAGGACGGGTCGCGGCTTGGTCGGTTGTGCGGGTTCGCGTCACGAACAGCCGGCAGTCCGGGGGCATGGCGGCGCGGGCGATGCGGGCGGCGTCGGCGGCGTCGCGGGCGACGGCGAACACGCTCGACCCGCTGCCCGACACCAGCACCCCGGCCGGTTCGGTCGCGGCGAGAGCGTCGTATAACGCTTTCGCGGCCGGTTGCAAGGCGAACGCGGGCGATTGCAATCGGTTGTGCAATCCGGCCGCGACCGCCCCCACATCGCCGGCCCCCAGGGCGGTTCGCATCCCCGCTCCGCTCGCCGGAATTTCCGGCACGGAGCAGGTCTTATACACCGCCGCCGTACTCAACCCGGCCGGCGGTTTCGCGAT
>JBBRUO010000265.1:0-7780 GCA_038247725.1 Gemmatales bacterium | reverse complement strand
GGTTCGTGTATAAGGCGTGTGACGGGTGGAATCATCCCCACGGCGAAAGGGGTTACGTGTTGTCAGCCCGAAGGGCTGTCCCCTCCAGCCCAGGCCTCCGGCCTGGGTTCGTGGGGGTGGAATCCGGGAGCCTGAAAGGCTCTCTCCCGCACTCAAGCGACCCCTTCAGGGCAGGGCTTCCAAGGTGGCTTTTTCCTTGGGTTTTCTGGGTTTTCGCACCGGAGGTGCGGGAGAAGTTAGCCAGGGGTGGAGCGAGCGGAACCCCTGGAAACGGTTGCGGAAAACCGTGGAGTCCCGGAGGGACTACAGTCCGCCGCCCCTCCGGGGCTTGGGCATTCTCCCATGAAAACCAGGGGTTCCGCTGGGCTTTAAGAGACAGCCCTTCGGGCTGAAGACTGGTGACTTCCGGACGGGGACACGTTCACGCGCCGAATGCCTAACAAGCAGAAGACATCTCCTCTCCCTGTGGCGGCTGCGCCGCCGACCTCCCCTCAACGAGGCGAGGTGGAAGACCCGCCCGCCCGCCAACGCGGCGGGACAGGTGGAATACGAGCGTGCCGAGCCGGAGCGGTAGCATTCCCGTGGGAACTGGGCGGCCTGCGGGGTCTGTGCCAATTGCGCCGGCTGGTGTCACAATCCGACCCGGCGGAACCGGCATCGGGTTTCGCAAGCGCGGCCCACACCGCCGATTCAACGGGTACGACACCCGAAGGGTAACCCCCTTCCCCCGCACACGGATCGTCGCGGGGTCGAACAGTCGCCGGCGCAACCCCCACGCCGGCGACTCAGGCGTGCGTCACGGAGGACCGTCGGTATGCCCCGCTCCCGTTTGCTGCCGCTGCTCGCCGCCGTCCTGGTGGTCGGGTCGCGCGCCGCCGGGCAGCCGGTGCCGCCGACCCCCGCCGGACCGTACCCCGACCCCGCGGCGGTCCTTCTCCCACCCGTCGGCCTCCAGCCGGCAGACACCGGCCCGATGCCGCCGGAACCCGCCGCCCGCCTCCAGGCTGTCGAGCGGGTGGCCGCCTTCAAGCCGGATGTCCGCACCGACCTGCCACCCGACCCGGCCGACCGCTCCGCCTCGCCGGCGGCCCGCAAGAACCTGGACGCCTACGACTACCTCAGCGGGCGAGCCGGCGAACGGCCGCCCGAACCGTCTCGGCAGTCCCGTGCCCCCGGCGACGATTACCTGTTCCCGGACGACGGCCCCGGCAGCCGCTTCGACGACGCCCTCGGTCGCCTGGGCGAGCCGGCCCACGCGGCCAAGGGGCTGTTCTGCACCGACCGCGCGTTCGACGGGTTCATCACCCCGATGACGAACCCGTTCCTGTTCGAATCGGCCCAGACGAGCACCGAAATCCGCGGGCTGTTCATCGGTCAGGGCATCCCAAAGGGGGCCGGGCCGTTCGAGGGCGGGTACACATTCTTCGCCGGCGGGCAGGGGCGGCTGGCGTTCGGCGAGCGGTTCTCCGTCACCGTGAACAAGATCGGCCTGCAAAGCTTCCAACCGGGCAGCGGGTCGGCCGTCAACAGCTCGACCGGTCTCGCCGAACTGTGGCTCGGCCCGAAGTTCGTGATCCTCCGCCGGCCGGAGTCGCAGACCTTGTTGACGGCGGGGGCGATCTTCCAGATTCCCCTGGGCAGTTCGAATGTGTACCAGAACACCGGCAAGCTGTCCATCGCCCCGTATGTGTCGGTCGCGCAGAAGCTGTTCGAGTACGGCGAGTGGGGCACCCTGAACGCGCAGGCGAACGCCGGCTACAGCATCGCCACCAACCGCGAGCGGTCGGACTACTTCTACGCCAACGGGCACCTGAGCTGGAACTGGCGGAACCGCGGCCACTTCTTCCCGCTGGTCGAGATCAACTGGTTGCAGTACACGAAGAACGGCACCGCGTCGTCCTTCGGGGTCGAGGGCCGCGACCTGGCCAACTTCGGCGCGACGGTCGGCCGCAGTGGGCTGTTCACCGGGGCGATCGGTGCCCGCTACCGGTTCGGCGAGCGGTGGGAGACCGGCGGCGCGTTCGAGATCCCGTTCGCCGGCAACAAGGATCTGTTCCGCTACCGCTTCACCCTCGATCTGGTCTGGCGGTACTGAGCGGGCGGTTGTGATCCCAAATCGCGCCGGACTCCAACTCCCTCCCCTCGCGCCGACTGGCGGCCGTACAACATGGACACGGCACTGGGCTGCCACCACCCGCTCCGCTCGCGAAACCGGCAGCGAAGTCGGACCACGGCGGGACGGATCGCGACCGCGCCTCGTCCCGCCTCGCACCGAAGGGCAATCGCATGGGGTCCGGCTGGCGGTGGTTGTGGTTCGTCCTCGCCCTGATCGGCGCGTCGCTCGCGCTGCAGGCGGGGTTGGTCGCGTTCGCCGGGTACGTCCTCCTCGGCGTGCTGCTGCTCACCCGTTATTTGGCGAAGGCGTGGATCACGCACATCGAAGGCTCCCGCGAGTGTCAGGCGGGGCCGCTGCAAGTCGGCGACAGCGTGGATGTCATCGTGAAGCTGAAGAACACCGGCACGCTGCCCATCGGCTGGCTGCTGGTCGAGGACATGCTGCTGGAATCCGCGCTGAGGCAGCGGCCGCCGCGCGTCAACATTCAAGGCCGCCGCATCACGGTACTGTACATCCCGCGCGGGAAAACGAAGGTCATCAAGTACAAGATCACGTTCGCCGTTCGCGGGTATTATCAGATCGGCCCGACGTTCGTGGAGACCGGCGACGTGTTCGGCCTGCACCGCCGGCACCGGGTGTTGAGTGAGCCGGCGTTCGTATTGGTCCTGCCGCGGATACTGCCGCTGGCCCAGTACGAGTTCGCGTCGCAACGGCCCATCGGCGAGGTGCGGCTGGCGAACCGGTTGTTCGAAGACCCCACCCGCACCGCCGGCGTGCGGCCGTATCAGGTCGGCGACCCGCTGCAACGGGTCCACTGGCGGGCCACCGCCCGGACGGGCGAACTTCACGTCCGCGTATACGAGCCGACTTCGCTCGCCGGCGCGACGGTGCTGATCGACTTCCACGGCAGCGGCTACTTCACGCGCGGCGAACCGGCCCGCTCGGAGTTGGCCGTCACGACGGCGTGCTCCATCGCCTACGCCGTGTCGCTGTTGAACCAGCAAATCGGGTTCGCCAGCAACGGCCGCGACGCCGCCGAGCGGATTCGGGACGAAGCCCTGGAAAAGGCGACGCCGGAAGAAGAATCGGAGGAGGGGTTCGAGACCCGCAACGAAGCCCGCGCGCGGTTCGAGGAGGTGGCCCAAACCGACCGCCTGCGACCGGTGCAGGTGACCACCCGCCGGGGGTACGACCAGTTCAACCAGATTCGCGAGTCACTGGCCCGGCTGGAACTGACCGACGGAATGACGTTCTCCCGGCTCGTCGTCGAGGTGGCCCCGCGGATGCCGAAGGACGCGACGGTCATCGCCATCTTGCCACAGGTGTCGGTGGAAACGTCCATCGCGCTGGGGCAACTCCGCCGGCAGGGGTTCGCGATCTCGGTGATCCTGGTGGCACTGACCGACGACGACAAGCCGGTGGCCCATGGCCGACTGCTGGCCGAGGGCATCCGCGACGTGCGATACATTGCCAACGAGGACGAGTTGCTCTCCCTCGGCGAGCGGCACGCGGGGGGACCAGCGGTGTATAACGTCGCCGTCACGCTGGCGTGAGGGATGGTAATGGACCCTACCCGAACACCTGGAGATGGGCGTAAAACTCATCCAAATCGTTGCGCCGGCGGGCCTTGAGATGAAAAGCGGGGGCCTCATTGTTGAACGGCGACATCGGAAACCACAAGGCGATCACGTTGGGCCGCTCAAAAAGCTGCATTTCGTCGAAGTGCGACCGCACGGGAAAGTAGTTCGCCAACTGACGGGAGAGATCCTCCGTCATCTCCTGGGGCTCCGGTTGTTCTCCGAACTGCGGCTCGTACGACCACGTTCGAATCGTACATCGCCTCTTCCATCGTCCGGGCGTCCGCGTCCCCGGCCAGGCGCGACACGAGAGGGAAGGGCTTCAACGGGCCGCCGACATCGTCCATCGGGATCTGATACCAGCGCTCGACGAACTCGCGGAGGAGTCGCCAGCGTTCCTTCCACCCGTCCGGGATGTCGGCGAACACCGGCTGGTAGTCGGTGCCGCCGTAGCCCATCTGCTTGAGCCACGGCTTTTCGACCACCTTCAGCAACTCGCGGCGGCGCGGCTTCAGTTCCCAGTACACGTCGGAGTAGATCGCGGCGGTTCGCGTCTCCTCCTCGATGCGGATCAACTCGCCCCGCGGGTCGTTGCGCTCGTCCAGCCAGTCGGCGTAGACGAGTCGGATCGCGCGGGCGTCCGGCTTGGCCCGGATCGCCTTCTGGAACGCCCGTTCTTCGGGATCCGCGGAGGGTTTCATGCGGTCGCGGTCCGGTTCGAGTTGGAAGGTCACCCACCGCGTGGGCGCGAGACTATCTTACCTCGTTGAGAGGAGGTCGCCGAACCGATTCGACTCCGGCCGAAACCGCCGGAGTGGAGAGAATACCTCGGCTTCAAGTGGGGAGGCGAAGTGAGCAGTTGGCTGGAGGTGTGATATGCCCACCTCTACTTGCCCACGGCCGGCAGGGCCAGTTTCAAGGGCGGCAGGGTGGCGTCACCGGCGACCACGATCCGCGCCCCCGTAGCCCCCGCCCGCCCGTCGTGGAAGCCGTCCTCATGCCAGTAGACGATCCGCCACGTCCCGCTCGGAACGGCTTTCAGTTCGAACCGGCCGTCCGCGCCCGTAAGGGCGAAGTACGGGTGGTCGAACACCCGCACGCGGCCGGCCATCCACGGGTGGATGTCGCACTTGATGAGGATCGGGACTGCCTGCGCCACCAGCGGGCGGGTGACGCGGTAGTCGCCGCCGCTGGGGATGGTCTGGTTCAGGTCGTGATCGTCGGCGACGAAGTTGACGTTGTGCGCGATGTCCGCCGAGTTTTTGAACACCAGCGAATCGCCGGCCCGCGCCGCGACGATCCGCGGCTCGAACTGACACTTCGGCTGGTCGATGGTGTAGACCATCGGCGGCGGGTTCTTGAGAGTCGGGTGGATGCGGTTCGGCGGGAACGGGTCGCGGCGGTCGTCGGTGTCGGGCCGCAGCCAGACGACGACGTTCCGCACCCCCCGCGACTGCGGATCGATGAGCAGCGAGGTGTCCGCCAGCGGACCGCCCTGGCAGCACGCGGCGACATCAGAGGTGACATTGGCGAGGCGGGGTTTCGGCAGTGGCCCCGGCCACACCACTTGGCCGCGCACGGTGGCCCACTCGCCGGGCGATTCGCTGGGACTGAGGCGGGGCGGCGGAGCGACTTCGCGCGGGACAGGTTCGACGGCCGGGGGCGGCGACGGCAGCAGCGCGACCAAAACCACGGCCGCCACCACGACGGCGACACTGCCCGCCACCCACGCCCCGACGCCGGAACTCGCCGCGCCCGCGCCGAGGGCCGCCACCGGCGCGGCGACGCCCCCGCCGAGTTTCGCCGCGAGGCCGGCCTTCACGGTGGCACCCGCCGTGGCCGCCGGCACCGGGGCCGCGAACCCGACGTTGGCGACGACCGCGCCGGCGAACAGCGCGCCGGCCAGCGTCACCCCCCGGCGGGTCAGCCGCAACCGCAACAGATCGCGAGCCTTCGCCAGCCGGCGGCGGAGTTTGAAGATCGAAATGCCCAGGTCCGTCGCCGCCTCGTCTTGCGTTTTCCCCTGCAAGTAGCAGGCGACGAGCGGGCCGCGGTACTTCTCGGCGATGCCGGCGAGTTCCTCGTCGAGCACCCGCAACATGTCCCCCCACTCGGGGCCGGGGGTTTCACGTTGCCGTTCGCGGTCGAGTGCGGTTCGGCGGACGGCGATCCGTTCGCGGGTCTTCAGCCGGGCCTCCCGCCGCACCGCCCGCGCCGCCACCCGGCTGGCCACGCCGAACAGCCAGTTCGCCAGCGACGTGCGGAGGGTGAGCGTCCCGGCCTTCCGCGACAGCACCACGAACACCGCCTGGAACGCCTCCTCGGCGAGTGGCTCGCTCCGCACGGCTCGGCGGCACACGCCCCACACCAGCGGGCCGTGCCGTCCCACCAGTTCGGCGAACGCGGCCTGGTCTGCCGAAACAGCGAAGCGCGCGAGCAGGGTGCGGTCGTCGTCGGTCATACCCGTAAAGTGTGCGGGTCGGTGGTCCGGTGAGCAAGAATTCTGGTTGAATCCTTTTCCCGTTCAACAACGGAAGCGCGGATGACGCGGACGACGGCCGGGATGAAGAGGTGAGCTGCGCCCCGTACGGGAGACCAGTCGGGACGAGGTTACGGTACGGTCTGCGCCGCCCGCCACTGCTGCGGCGTCCCACCCCAGGGCCGTTCCGGCATTCGGCTTGGGTGCCGTGTTCTTGGTCTTTCTCACACCGGCTTGGAAGCCGGTGCCACGAGAGCGAATCGCGGAACGGAATGGCCCTGCGTCCCACCTGCCCACGTCGAGACTTTTTTAGAACCGACAACACAGGTCAGGAGGATGGGATGAGTTGGTGCTTGCGGCACACCTCGGCCGGCGAGGAGGTCGAGGACCACCTTCGCCTTGAACTAGGCGGTGAACAAGCAATAGGGACGACCGGGCATGACAGGCACTCCAAAGGAACTTTGGGATGACCATCCCGCAGGTCTCACTTCAGGGGCGCGGTTGAGGGAAAACGGGGGAGGGCAACGAGAGCGATTGAGAAAACCAGTACACCTCCGACACCGCTCGTCAGTGTGGGTGTTGAAACGATCAACCCCTTGCGGATACAAGGGGTTGATCGCGATTGCGACGTGTTGATTCCAGACGAAAGCGGAGAGGAAGGGATTCGAACCCTTGGTACGGTTTTACCCGTACGCCGCTTTAGCAAAGTCGTGTGCCGCCGATGAAAGCTCCAAGGATTCAAAGGCAATCCCCACCGACACCACCCCTGTCGGTACCACCGTCGGTATCAACCCCTCCGCCTTCGCCTCGAATGGCGAACTGGCCCGTGTCGTCGAACTCTGGCCCGTACTTCCGCCGGCCATTCGTGCCGCCGTCATCGCTCTGGTGAGCGCTGGCGCACCCGCTGCCAGTAAGCCGACCGGCGAGCCGGACCTCGACCGACTCCCTCCAGGCTACGAACGGCGGGCGGATCACTCGTGAAACTGCGTGGTCAAGTCCCCTATGCCCGCGACAGGTGCGACACCATGTTTGCAAAAGCTAGCACGCCCGCGAAATCGGAGAGTCAGCAGCGGTTTCTGGACGCCTACCGGGAGACGCTACGCATCGCGACGGCGGCGCGTCGGGCCGGGGTTCACCGATCGACCGTGTACCGCTGGCGGGCGGACCCGGCCTTCGTGCAGGCGATGAAAGCCGCCGCGCAGGATTTCTTTCGAGACTGCCGGTCGCGGGTGATGGCACAAGAGGACGAGCGCCGCCGGTGGCGACAAGAACGGGAACTGGCACGGCGGCCGATGAGGTGCGCGAACCTGGCTCGTGCCCGTGCGGCGAGGCGCAGACGATGATGGAAGGAGCAGCTCACGGCGTTCCAGTTTCCGTCACCGAGGGCCAGCATTCAACTACACTTCGAAGTTTGGTAGAGTTTGCCATCCCCAACGAGGTGTTGACCAATGCCCAAGCCCGTCAAGTTCACCACCAAGCCTCCGAAGTCGCCGAAGGCCCCAAAGTTCGACACGTCGTTCGACTTCGGCTTCAACGCGCCCAAGAAGGGCACCGGCAAGAAGAAGAAAACCCCCGTTGGCGGGGGGAGCTAACCCATGACGTTCACTC